>CAYVUI010000063.1:18853-27277 GCA_964454745.1 uncultured Pirellulales bacterium
TTGTTGAGGATGTTGGCGGCCTCGGTCATTTCGACCATGAAGGTACTCTGATTGCGGACCAGTTCATCCGAGGCGCCGACGCGGGTGAAGATTTTGTCGGTAATGCCGACTTTTGCGGACTCGGCGGGGATGAAGCTGCCGGTATGGGCAAGCAGGGTCAGCAGGGCGGTCTGGCGGATGTAGGTGCTCTTGCCGGCCATGTTGGGCCCGGTGATGATGGCCAGGTCGCCCGCGCTGTCGCCGAGGTTGGTGTCGTTGGGGACGAATTCATTGCCGAGGGTGACATCGAGGACGGGGTGCTTGCCGCCGATGATTTCGAGTACGGATTCGTCGCACATTTCCGGGCGGGAGTATCCGCGGGTGCGGGCCAGGTGGGCGAAGCCGCACAGGGCGTCGCAGGCGGCAATGGTGCCGGCCAGCGACTGGAGGCGGGCGATGTACTTGGTCGTTTCGTTCCGCAGCTCTTCAAAGAGCTGGTTTTCGAGTTCGAGGGCGCGTTCCTGGGCGCCAAGAACCTGGTCCTCGAATTCCTTGAGCTCGGGGGTGATGTACCGCTCGGCGTTTTTGATGGTCTGCTTGCGGGTGTAGGTTGCGGGCACCTGCTCGGCGGCGTGGCGGGGCACTTCAATGTAATAACCGAAGACTTTGTTGTAGCCGATTTTGAGATTAGCGATGCCGGTGCGTTCCATTTCGGTCTTTTGGAACTGGGAGATGTAGCTGCGGCCGTCGTGGGAGATGGTGCGGAGTTTGTCGAGTTTTTCGTGGTAGCCGGTGCGGATGACACCGCCGTCGCGGGTGTGTGTGGGCGGTTCGTCAATGATCGCGGACTGAATTAGATTGGCCAGTTCATCCATGCTGTCGCAGCTTTGGCCCAGGTGACCGAGCAGTTCACTTGTGCAGTCGGTGAGCCTCTGGCGGAGGGTGGGGATTTGTTTCAGCGTTGCGGCCAGGGCGACCAGGTCCCGCGGATTGGTGCGGAAGGTGCTGATGCGGGCGGCGATGCGTTCGATGTCCGAGATTTGCTTTAGGTGCGTGCGGATGGATTCGCGGAGGCCGTCTTCTCGGGCAAATTCAGCGACGGCGTCCTGCCGGCGTTCGATGGTCTTGCGGTCGCGCAGGGGGCGGCAGATCCACGCACGGGTCAGGCGGTGGCCCATGCCGGTCAGGCAGGCGTCCATGCAGTCGAGCAGGGAGCCTTTGGTCGATTCGCTGCGGATGGTACGCAGGACTTCGAGGCTCGAGAGGGAATTGGCATCGATCTCGAGGACGTTGGATTTTTCCACGCGGCGAAGCGAGGCGATATGCGAGAGGGCGGTCTTTTGAGTTTCCTGGAGGTATTCGAGGATCGCGCCGGCCGATTCGATGCCGGGGAAGTCTTCCGGGATGCCGAAGCCTTCGAGCGTCTGGGTCTGGAACTGCTTGAGCAGGCGGGTGTGGGCGTTGTGGCGGTCGAAGAACCAGCCGGGGCGGTAGGTAATGACGGCAGTGGTCATCGCACCGATTTCGTCGGCGAGTTTGCGGACCTGGGCCTCGAAGAGTTCGCCGCGCATGTCGGGCAGGAGTACTTCGCGGGGCGAGAGTTTGAGCAGTTCGTTGAGCAGTTCGTTTTCGTGGATCAGTTGCACGAAGAAGTGGCCGGTGGAGATGTCTACCCAACTGATCGAGGGGCTGGCACTGGAGAGCGAGACGCAGGCGAGGAAGTTATCCTCGCGTTCTTCGAGCAGCATTTCGTCGGTGAGGGTGCCGGGGGTGACGACGCGAACGACATCGCGGCGGACGACGCCCTTGGCCTGTTTGGGGTCTTCGACCTGTTCGCAGACGGCAACTTTGTACCCGGCCTGGAGCATTTTCTTGAGGTAGCCATCGACGGCATGATACGGCACCCCGGCCAGCGGAATGGGGTTCTCGGCCTTGCTGCGGGAGGTGAGCGTCAAGCCCAGGACACGGGCGCAGATCTGGGCGTCCTCGTAAAAGGTCTCGTAAAAATCGCCCATGCGGAAAAAGAGGATCGCGTCGGGATATTTTTCCTTGAAGTGATGAAACTGCTTCATCGCCGGGGTCAGGTTGTCTTTGTTTTTTGCCATATCCTTTGTTGTTATCTTAACGGTTCACTGCGAAATGTAGATTATACGCATTCGCGGGCGGATAACAACTGTTGGATGCGGGTTTTGGCCTGATCGGGGGTTTTCGAGTCGCGGATTTGCTCGATGAGGGCTTTCTGGCGGGTTGTAAAGCACAGCGGCTGTTCGACTTGGAAGTTTTTGACGCCCAGGCGGTTTTCGATCTCGTAGATGAGCGTTTTTATGCCTTTGCCGGTTTGCGCGCTGACCTGTAGGATGTCGATATCCGGATTTGGATTTGCCTGGTCGATTTTGGTCAGTACGGGCAGGATTTTTTCGGCAGGGATCGATTTGGCGCAATGGGACTGAATTTGTTCGACGAGGTTATCGCTTTGGTATTGGCTGGAAAATTGTGCAGCGTCGATGAGCCAGAGGACTAGGTGGGCCGACTGGATGAGTTGGATGCTCCGGTTTTGGGCCCGGCTGTCGATATCGTTTTGATCGGTGAGGGTTTTGTCGAGGCCGGCGGTATCGTAGAGGCGGATGTAGAGTTTTTTGCTGCGGATGTGTGCATGGATGTAATCGCGGGTGGTGCCGGGCGTTTCACTGACCAGGGCGCTCTCCCGGGCGGTAAGGTGGTTAAAGAGTGTGCTCTTGCCGGCGTTGGGCGGTCCGGCGATGATGAGTTCTGCACCGTTAATAAGCCTTGCGGCAGGTTCAGAGGCGGCAAGGATGTTTTTGCTTTGCTTTTGGATTTGTTCAAGGGGGATATCCTCACTAAGCCAGGTTTGCAGGGTTTTCACCAGGCCGTGACAGGTTTGGTAGTCGATGGCCTTTACGCCGTCAAGGGTCAGGGAGTTTAGCCTTTTTCGGTGGGCTTCTTTTTCGATCTCGTTTTGGGTATTATCAAAGAGGGTTTGTGTGAAGGTGTCAAAGTCTGTGCGGGATGCGCCTTTGCCGGCGAGCAGTTCGAGCAGGTCTTCTACAATCAGGCGGCTGCCATGCGTGCAGATGCGTACGTGGCTTTCGCTTTCGCAGCAGAGGATGACTTCGTCGATGAGGTTGTCGCCGTCGTAGATCCCGCCGAATGTGAAGGTGACGGGCCGAGGTGATTTATTTTGCGTATTGCCGAAGGGGCGGAAGATGCTGCCCGCGATTTGCGATGCATTGGGGCCAAGCAGTTCTACCTGGGCCAGTGCTGCCAGGCCCTCGAAAGTGGTCATCGCGGCAAGAGTTTCGGTCGTTGTCCGGGTTTCTAAGTGCATAGGCATTTGTTACGGCAGGGCATCTCCAAGCCAGCGAAGGGCAAAGGTCGGCATATCCTGATAGTTTACCGAATGATCGAGTGAGAGGTCCGCGCCGCCGCAGGCATCGCAGTTGGTGTCTCCCCAGCGGCTGGCGAATTCGGCAAAGCCGAAATAGTCCGGGGTCAGGTTAAACGTGCTGTCGCGGAAGCTTGCGACGTAGGGCGAAGATTCGAGCAGGGTTCGTGCGTTGTCCGCTTCGTCGGGTATGCCGGTGATATAGGCCGGCTGGGGGTCAGTCGGTTCGTAGCCGTTGCTGAAGGAGGAGTCGGGGACATAAGGGACATCCGGATCGGACAGGCAGGGCATACGCCAACCGGGATTATAGGCCATCATGGTTCGGTAGAATTCGGGCTGGTCGACAGTGCCGAAACGATTACCGAAGGAGTAATCGTAGAGCCCGGAGCCTGAGGAGTCTCCCTGGGCATGGAACAGGCCCTGATTGTGTCCGATTTCATGTCCGAAGGTGAGGTTCCATGCCGAGCAACTGTCTTTGACGACGGAGAAGGCGCCCGTATCGGCAAAGTAGGATGCAAAAGCCGTGTTGGTAAACTGATAGCCTTTTCCGCAGATAGGATTGCCGCCGGAATTGCATTCATCGAGAATCAGTGTGACTATGTCGCCGCCGTATGTGGCGCGAAGGCTGGAGAGATTTGAAAAGGGCGGATTGCCGTATCGCAGATCATTAAGTGCATTTCCGCATTCTGTTGGTTCATTGTAATAGACCATGCCGATATATACCGGCCGCAGACGCAGGCCAAGCTGGCTGCTTTCGTAGGCGAGATTTGTCCAGTCCACTGCAGCCCAGATCATACTCATGACATCGGAAAACTCCCAGGAAGGGTAGGCCTGGGCATCGTCGGAGTAGAGAATGATTACATCCATAATCGTTCCGTTGGTGGTGTTGGGGTTTGACATGGCAGAGGGCAATATGTCCGAGGTTTCCATCAGGCGCGGGGGGTTCTCATACGGGTCTTCCTGCGGGAGGATAACAGCGTCGTTTGGGTCTTCCGGGAAGGCGGCGGGGTCGAGTTCGATGATCTCGTGCAGGCCCGCAGGACCGGGGACGATGCCGAACATGCGTCCGTCGCCGGTGGTGATGCGTCCGTACATCGCGCCTTTGTATACGGTGATCCCTGCCGAGGATCCTTTGCGTCCCTTGAGAGTGCCGAACCATGTGAAATTGGTGGCGTTTCGTCGCATGGTTTTTTTCGGCAGGAACTGGAAGGCTTCGCCGGTGAAGAGATTGAGGGTAAGGGTGTCTTTTTTGTTTGGTTTTACAGCGGAGATGTGCTGAAAATTGATATCCGCGAGGCGCCGGCGGCGGGAGATGCCCTGGTGACGCATGAATTTGTTTCGCTGGGTTTGCCCGCGGCCCTGGACCATGGCCTCGTAGGCGGTATCAGTAAAAAGCTTTTTGGGGGGTTCTACGGGTTTTTTGTCCGCAAAGGCGGCGCAGAAAAATGACAAGGCCAACAGTGCGGCCAGGTACCGTGTGGATTTCATTCGCATTTTCTCGCTCTCCAATTCGCATCCATGCCTACTTTTGATCCCCGATTTGCAGGATATACAGATGAGATTGTACGAATTTTGGCCGTAAAATGCAAGGAGAAACCGTATGGAAACAATCCGGGTGCATTTTGAGGGTGGAAACAGGGTTTTTATGGGTCGAGTTAGTTGTTTTGCGGGTTTTGTTTCATTTTTTCGACGATTTCAGCCATTTCGGCCTTATCGGAGACATGCTTGGCATAGGCGAGAAATATGCCGCGAACGACCAGGCCGGGGACCCAGGAATCGACGAAGTCGCAGTGGGCCTTGATGACCTTTACCCCGTCGCCTGTGACGATAAGCTGGGGCCAGCGGCCAAGCTGCACAGCGAATTCTTCACTGATGGTTTTGAGAAGCCCTACCGCCGAGTAATAGAGGCCGGCGCGGATGGCTTCTTCGGTATTGGCACCGATGCAGCTTACGGGTTTTTGGAAGTCGATCTCGGGCAGTTGGGCGGTGCCGCTGCTAAGGGCCTGGGCGGCGAGGCCAAAACCCGGGGCGATCACCCCTCCGAGGAATACGCCGTCTTCATCGACGAGGTCCACGGTGACCGCGGTGCCGAAATCGGCGACGATGAGGGCATCTTCCACGACGGCAAAGGCCGCCGCTGCGCTGACGATGCGGTCGGTGCCGACCTTTTCGGGCTCTTCGACCCCCATTTCGATGGGCAGCTTGACGTCCCTGCCGATGAGCTTGACCTTTTCGCCGAGGGTGTCATCGCATACTTCCTCGATCAGTTCGGTCCACTCGGGCTTTACGCTGGAGGCAACGATAACACCGTCGCGTTTGTGTTCTTTTGAGATGGGATTGACCGGGACGCGGTCCCAGTAGCCGCCGAGGATGTCAGCGAGTTTTTTCCCGGTTACGTCCTCGTTGGACAGCCGCTGGAAGTCTTTTTCCTCATTGTCGAGAAAGAGTACGAGCGAGATGTGGCTGTTTCCGATATCAATCGCGATAAGATTCATCTTTTTCCTGCCTGATCTGGTTCCATAACAATTCGTTGAGTTCCGGTATGCCCTGCCCGGTTACACTGGAGATGCGTGCAGCGACTTTCCCGCCGAGCTTTTGACTGATATCATCGGCGAGGATGCCGTCGGGGTCAAGGTCTATCTTATTGATAACGACCAGCTCGGTCTTGTTTGTGAGCTGCTCGCTGTGCAGTTCGAGTTCTTTGCGGATGGCTTGGTAATTCTCGACCGGGTCAGTCTTGTCCGTGGGATCGACATCGAGCAGGTGGAGCAGGATGCGGGTCCGCTCGATATGGCGGAGGAAATCGTGGCCCAGGCCTGCGCCATCGTGCGCGCCTTCGATCAGGCCGGGGATGTCTGCCATGACGAAACGGCGATATTCGGACAACTCGACGATGCCGAGCATGGGTTCGAGGGTAGTGAATGGATAATTGGCAATTTTGGGCCGGGCCTGCGAACAGCGGGAGATCAGGGTGCTCTTTCCGGCGTTGGGCAGTCCGACGAGGCCGACATCCGCGATTAGCTTGAGTTCGAGTCGGAGGTTGCGTTCCTGGCCGGGCTTGCCGTCCTCGGCGTGGCGGGGGGTCTGGTTGGTTGGGCCGGCGAACATTTTGTTGCCCCTGCCGCCGCGTCCGCCCTTGCAGACTTTGACGCAGATTCCGGGAGTGTCGAGGTCTTTAATCATCAATTCGATGTCTTCGTCGTACAGTACGGTTCCCGCGGGTACGTCGATATAGAGGTCATCGCCGTCGGGTCCGTAGCGGTTGGATCCTTCGCCGGGTTTGCCGTTTCCGGCTCGCCAGTGGTGTTTGCCGGCAAAATCCTGGAGGGTGTCGCGGTCGGTGACGGCTCGGAAATAGACATCACCGCCGTTTCCACCGTTTCCGCCGTCGGGTCCGCCCTTGGGGATGAACCGCTCGCGCCGGAAGCTGATGCACCCGTGGCCGCCGTCGCCGGCTTTTACCCAGATTTTTGCCTGATCTATGAACATGATTTTCGGACCTTATGGTACCCTTATTGTTTCGGAAGCGGACTGTGGAAAATTCGCAGACCGCCAAACGGGATACTATAACACATTTGCGGTAAAAAAACGACTCAATATAGGTTTTTTCAGGTTTGGAGGGGCTTTTTTGATAATGTTGCCCCGGTTTTGACTCGATATCAGGGATAAAGGTACGTGCCGGTACGGGCGTTTTTTACAGGAAAAAAACAGGATATTACCAATAGACCAGATGGAAGGATGGCACAATGGCAAAACGTACACGCCGCAAAGCAAAAAAACTCGAGGGGTATCCCGGACAGGTGGATAAGTACCTCAAGAAGATCCAGAGAGAGCGTGCCGCCGCCGAAAAGGGCAGGCCGACATCCTGGGAACGTGAAAAGGCAAAGCCGCGTAAGGATGTACTGCATCACTACCCGCAGAGCGTACAGGAAACGATCAAGGAGTACACTCCCCAGGTGCAGGAACAGATGCGAAGAGCACTGCGCTTGTGGATGGAAAACGATGATCCCGATGCCGCAAACGCGCTGATTTATATGATCCAGCAGCGAAAGGCCCCGGGCAGCCTTCGCAAGTTCACCAACGCTGCGGCTCCGAAGAAGAAAACACGCAAGAAAGCGACAACCAAGGCCAAAGCCAAGGCAACCGCTAAGAAGACGGTCAAAAAGGCGACCAAGCGTGCAAGTGTGAAAAAGGCTGCGTCGAAAAAGACCTCTCCGAACTCAACCCCTGCGAAGAAGGCAAAACCGGCAGCAAAGAAGACCACGAAGGTAAGTGTTTCGTCAAAGAAAACGGCTTCCAGCTCGAAAAAGAGCACTTCAAGCCGCCTGGCACGTGCCGCCAGCGGCAAGACCACTGCGGGCAAGACGACGCGTACATCTCCTGCAAAGAGCAAGAGCACAAAGACAACAAAGGCTTCTCGCACAAAATCGGCTCCGAAGTCTGCTTCGAAGAGCCCGGCACGCAAGCCTGCTGCTAAGAAGACAGCGGCAACCAGGTCTTCTGCAAAGAAAAGCACAGCAAGAAAGAGCACCGCGAGCAAGACCGCTCGTAAAGCCGCTCCCAAGAAAAGCACAGCAAAGAAGAGCCCTGCACGCAAGGCTTCAGCCAGCAAGACGACTGTGCGCAAGAGTTCCGCAAAGCGGACCCCGGCCGTAAAAAGCCGTGCAAAAAGCACGACGAAAGCCGCTCCAAAAAAGACGGCTCGCAAGGCTGCTCCTAAGAAGTCTGCCGCGAAGAAGACCCGGACGGCAAGCCGCAAAACGACTGCCCGCAAGACCACGGCCAGCCGTGCGAAAAAGAGCAAGAAGTAATTGAAAAACTTACGGTGAGGGCTTTTACAAGTCCCCAGCGCAGACATCTACCCAGGCTCGGTGTCGAGAGACATCGGGCCTTTTTTATGCGCCGAAAAATTGATGCTTGCATTTTGCCTTATTTCCGATACGATCTATAGATAATCACAGTTGCCGGGGAAAAACCGGCTAACCAGATATGTAACCGTTCACAGGGCGTGAATGTGGATTATGGCCCCAATAATGTAGGAA
>CAYVUI010000064.1:0-26059 GCA_964454745.1 uncultured Pirellulales bacterium
TGACCGATCCGGTTGCGTCCGCCGCCAAGGATGATCACTTTCTGCTTCGCGGTCGGGTTGGCCTCGCACATCTGCTCATACGTCGAATACATATACGGCGTGTGTGCCTCGAACTCCGCCCCGCAGGTATCCACCTTTTTAAAGACAACCTGGACACCCATCTCCTGTCGCAGCTTACGAACCTGGGTTTCTTCGCTGTGGGTCCATTCGGCAATCACCCGGTCACTGAACCCCCACTTCTTGGCCTTTAACATCGTGGCCTTCGTGATTGAACCGAGCTCTTTACCGATCAGTTTTTTCTCAAACGCGACCAGCTCGCGGACATGCTCGAGGAACCACGGATCGATCCCGGTCAGCTCAAAAACATCCTCGACCTTCATCTTCCGCCGGAACGCTTCAGCGACATACCAGATCCGGTCCCAGCAGTTTGTCCGCAGCTTGTCCTTGAGCGAACCCTTGCTCATATCCGGGATGATATATTCATTGCTCAGCGAATACCGGTCAATCTCCAGCGAACGGATCGCCTTCTGGAACGACTCCTTGAACGTCCGGCCGATGGACATTGCCTCGCCGACCGATTTCATCTGCACGGTCAGCGTCGGATCGGTCTTGGAGAATTTTTCAAACGTAAACCGCGGCCACTTGGTGACCACGTAGTCAATCGTCGGCTCAAAGCAGGCCGGTGTTTCTTTCGTAATATCATTGGGAATCTCGTCGAGCGTATAACCAACCGCCAGCAGCGATGCGATCTTGGCAATCGGAAAACCGGTGGCCTTCGAGGCCAGGGCCGAGCTTCGGCTCACACGCGGGTTCATCTCGATCACGTAGAGCTTGCCGTTTTCCGGGTTGACCGCGAACTGGATATTCGAGCCGCCGGTCTCGACGCCAATGGCCCGGATGACCTTGAGCGACGCGTCCCGCATGATCTGGTATTCCTTGTCGGTCAGCGTCTGGGCCGGGGCCACGGTCACGCTGTCGCCGGTATGAATGCCCATCGGGTCGAGGTTCTCAATCGAACAGACAATGACCACGTTGTCCTTCTTGTCCCGCATGACCTCAAGCTCGTATTCCTTCCAGCCGACGACCGACTCCTCAACGAGCACCTGGGTCTTGGGGCTCAAACTCAGTCCCCAGCGGATGTACTTCTCATACTCGCTCATGTTATAGGCCACGTTACCGCCCATTCCCCCGAGCGTATACGACGGCCGAATGATCGCGGGGAACTTGACCAGCTCAATAATCTCCTGCGCCTCGGCCCAGCTATGGGCATACCCGCTTCGGGGCACCTCCAGGCCGATGTCGATCATCGTCTGCTTGAATTTGTCCCGCTCCTCGGCCCGCTGGATTGCTTCGAGATCGGCACCGAGCAGTTTGACACCGTACTTGTCCAGTATCCCGGCTTCCGCCAGGTCTACCGCGGTATTTAGCCCCGTCTGGCCGCCCAGCGTGGGCAAAAGTGAATCCGGACGCTCTTTGGCAATGATCTTTTCCACCGCGTCCAACGTGATCGGCTCGATATACGTCCGGTCCGCCATCTCCGGATCGGTCATGATCGTCGCAGGATTTGAGTTGACCAGCACGACCTCAAAACCCTCTTTCCGGAGGGCCTTGCACGCCTGGGCACCTGAATAATCAAATTCACATCCCTGCCCGATCACAATCGGACCCGAACCGATGATCAGAATCTTTTTTATGTCCGTCCGTTTCGGCATCGACTCAACTGTCTCCCGTTTTCTCCCCGCCCAGTTCCACTACTTTATCCTAGACAACTCCATTTGCCGGTTCGTTGTTTTTGGGCCCTGCAATGGCCGGTGTATCGACTTTCGCCCGTGCATCAGTCTAAATTGCGGGCATTATAGCACAATACGCCCCGTAAAAAAGGCATTTTTGTGCATTTTATCAAGCTTCTTAAAAAAACCGTCAAAACCGCAAAAAACGGCCCTCAATGTATGATCCGTTTTACATGTGCGTGTACACAGGTCAGAATTTCGTAACAGATCGTATCGGCAAGCTCGCTGAGGGCATACACCCCGCACGGCGAATTATGGTCATTGTCGATCAGGGTTACCTCCTGACCGATTCTCGGATCGGGAACATCCGTAATGTCCACAAGAATCTGATCCATACACACCCGTCCGACTACGGGCACAATCGAGTCGCCGATCTTCATCTTCGCCTGGTTGGAAAACGCCCGCCAGTAGCCGTCGGCATAGCCCAGCGGGATCATGCCCAGCAGCGTCTCCCGTTCGGTCACATACGACCGCCCATAGGAGACCGGCTCGCCTTTATCCATCCGCTTGATATGGACCAGCGGGGCGGTCAGCTTCATCACCGGCTTTAGTTCGATCGTCGCATCGGGCATCGGACGCGAATAATAGCCGTACATGCTGATCCCGCAGCGGACCATGTCATAATGGCTCTGAGGCAGCTTGATCGTCGCCGCGGAATTGGCCGCGTGCACCAGCGTGCGGGAACGGTCGATCAACCCCTTCGCAGAATCGAGAAAAGCGTCAAACCGTTCGATCTGGGTATGCACATAGCTCAAATCCTGTTCGTCCGCGGTGGCAAAATGGGTAAACACGCCCGCCAGTTCAAGGTTCGGGGCCTTTTCGATCTGTTCAATCACGCGAAGGGCCGCATCGGGCTCAATCCCGTAACGCCCCATCCCCGTCTCGATGTTCACATGCACGCCAAGCTGTTTGCGGGAATTTTTCAATATCGAAGAGGCATATTCGATCACTCCCTCATCCGAGATCACGCAATGAAAATTCTCCTCCGCACAGGCATGCACCTGTTCGGCGGGCTGGTTGACGTTGAGCGGTTCGAGGATCAGGATCGGCTGGGTCTCAACCAGGTAGGCAATATGCAACGCCTCGTACAGGCTGGCCACGGCGAAATAATCCGCGTGTTCACGCAGCAGCCCCACGATTTCCGTAATCCCATGCCCGTAAGCATTGGCTTTTACCACGGCACAAAAACGGGTATCCGCCGGCGTCAGGGAGCGAAGGGCCGCAACATTGCCCAGCAGTGCCTCGGAATCAATGTGGGCCTGAAGATCGGGACGAATCAAATGTCCGCTTCGATAATACCGCATCAACCGTGCCTTCCGTGTTTGAAGCCGTAGTCCATTCTCAACATCAAATCAATCTGCCGTCACCGCCGTCTACCAGACTGCCGCTTTGGCGTATTTTTTATGTTCACCGATTAACTCTTTATGAATGGAGGCGTATTCTCTGGCGTCACTGCCTTTTAGGTACTGTGAAAGAATCTGGGCAAAAATTTGTGCCGCAGCGTAATCATTGCCGAATCCGGATTTTGTGACAATCTGCTTTTTTTCTGCCTGGAACTTCTGAAGATACCCCTGCATGATTGCAATGGCTTCATCGCGAATCTCGGGCCGCTGGGCCGCGTTGACGATCTCAACGGCGGATGCCCTGCTGGGATATCTTTCAAAAGCCGCTTTCGCAAAGGCAAGTCCCTTGCGATGATTCTCATCCCCGGCAATGCTCAGGTATTGCCTCGCATAAGTGATGTCACGCGAAAACTCTGTCGGAAATGCCAGTTCCTCGGTCAACAGCCTGCGGTAAAACGCCTTGCCTTTTTCCGATTCGATATCCACATACATTACCTGCTCGTTATCAATATAACCCGGCCGCCAGTTGGTTTGTCGCACGAGGGCACGCATAAATAATGAATCAAGCTGATTGGCCGGCATAATCACCACCCATACATCCTCTTGCGAGAAGAATGTATCAAGCCATTCGCCAACCTCCTGCAAGAGTTCTTTCGTTTGCGGCTGGCGTCTTTGCAGCGCCCGGACGCCTGGCATTCCCCCGCTGAAAACGAGATTCCAGCGAACAAAATCTGAATGATCATACGCCGCCTGGGCCCTTCCGTCCATAAACAGCTTCAGGGGCACTTCGCCGGTCTCTTCATCCGGCTGCTGGAAGAACGCCAGCGCCCCGCCCTCAGTCCAGTAATTGAACATCCTGCCATTGATTGAATTGGCTCGCAGAAACTCGCCTATATCATAAGGCTTTAAGTGCGAGGCCGTCATCCGGTTAAAAACTGAATCCCGCCTTCCGTCATTGACCCACGGATCGAGATAGATCCGCTTGAACTTGAGCCCAAAATAAATACCAAAGACCGCCACAAAAATCGCCACAGCGCCGATCACACCAAGACGGACCTGTTTGGGAATCGGCGAAACAAACGACTCGTCAAATTTATGCAGGTTCCATTTTGCGCTGATCATCGAGTAGACCTGCTGAATCAGCATCGCGGCCAGCGGGCACCCCGCCGCCGCGGCAATGGGTATGAACCGGCGTGACTGAACCGCCATGTAAATCGTAAGGCCAACAGTCAACAGCAGAGGGATATCAATCTTTGGCCACAGGTAATATGCCCGCCCGGGAGCCGAAGTCCCCTGCTGATTCGGGGTATCGCTCTTTTTCTCCACGCGGTCCGCAACCTGGCGGGGGCGAAGAAACAGCAAGATCGCCCAGGCAATCCCAATCAGCCAGATCGCAATAAAAAAGTACAGAAACGGCATTTCGTTGCCGACAGGATTGGACCACTCAAACGCCCCGTGCCACTCGTTGACCTGCCGCCACGATTCGGCGTTCTCAGATACACTGATCACCCACGTATGCGTCAGGTTGGTAATGTAATACGGATTAAACGCGACCACCGCGGTCAGCGCCGCAATATACGCCAGACCCATCTCGATCACCGCGGGAAAATCTACCTTGACAAGCCGCTTGCGACCAAACGCCAGCAACAAATCCACCACCACCATAACGACAAAAAGACCGAGCATCTTGCCAATCGCTGCCGAAGGATCTGCCGCTCCGACGGCCGATGCATTGATCTTTTTACACGCAAAAACGAAAAAGACCAGCCCCACGGTGTTGTACAGGATCAGCGACCACTTGCGAGGGATCGCGGTAAGAAAATGCATCCCGATAAATGGCACCATCATGATGAAAATGTATATGTACCCGCCGTGCACATTGCCCCAGAACACCGCCACCGGCAGCATCAGCCAGATAAAGTGCCGGTTCTTATAGACCGTCAGACACAAAACCAGCAGTACACAGGGCACCAGCAGGTTGGAATACACCGCGGGCCGGACATCAAGAAAACTGCGTCCGATCACCAATGCGACCGCCGCGGCAACCGCACTTAAAGGGCCGCGAACACCGATCACTCTCGCCAGCAGGTAAATCACCCCTGCCGCCAGGAAGTTCACTACGAACTTCCACACAATCAGCATGTCATAATTCAAATCGCCATCGGAACCGAATTTCCGGGCCAGCGAATAAAACGTGACATGCGTTCCCCAGTTCTGGTTGACCCAGCCGGTCGGATGAATCTTGCGGACCGTCTCGATGCCAACGCTTTTCGCCAGCGAGCGAAAAAAGCCCGGCCACTGCTCGATCTCTTCCTGGGTCGGACCGGACGAATGCGAATTCGCACTGAACGGTTCGACAGTATCCACACCGTGGTCGAGGTGATGCCGACCACATGCCATGGCAACCCACGTATCCCCGGCTGCCACCATGTGCGTACAGGCGTAAAATGTAAATACCGCCATCCCGAGAAAGAACAGCCACATGGGCCATCCGCAGTTGGGACGTTCGATCTTACCGTTTAGCTCTTGAGCCATTCTTCCAGTCGGTCCAATCCTTTGGAGATCTGTTCCATTGAGGTCGCAAAACTAAGCCGTACATTCTTATCGCAGCCGAAAGGTTCGCCGGGCACCACTGCCACATGCACTTTCTCAAGCAGTGCCTTGGCCATACCCATCGCCGAATCGATCTTCTCGCCGCCGACGGTGCGGCCAAAGAGCCCTGAAACATCCGGGAAGCAATAGAATGCACCCGTCGGCTCATGGCAGGAGATGCCGTCAATCGCGTTCAAACGCTCGGACATGTACGCACCGCGCTTCTCGAATTCTACACGCATTGATTCAACCGCCTCGGCCCCGCGTTCCAGCGCGGCAATACCCGCATACTGGGCAAAACTGACGGGGTTTTGCGTCATGTGTGACTGTAGTTTCCCCATCGCCTTGATCGCGTCGGTCGGGCCTGCCGTGTAGCCCAGCCGCCAGCCGGTCATCGCGTAGGCCTTGCTCATCCCGTTGATCGTCAGTGTACGCTCATACGCATCCTTACTGATCGAGGCGAAACTGACAAATTTCGTGCCCCGGTATACCAGCATCTCGTAAATCTCGTCCGAGATGACCATTACATCCGTCCCGGTCAATACATCGGCCAGGGCCTTGAGTTCCTCAGGAGTATAGGTAAATCCGCCGGGGTTATTGGGCGAATTGAGAATGATCGCTGCGGTTTTACTGCTGATTGCACCCTTGAGCTGCTCGGGGGTAATCTTGTAGCTGTTGGAAATATCCGTCTGGACCACCTTCGGGGTTCCGCCGGCCAGTTTAACCGCCTCGGGATATGTGACCCAGTACGGGGTCACCAGGATCACCTCGTCACCGGGATCAATTGTCGCCTGGAGCGACTCATACACCGAGTGCTTGGCCCCGATATTTACAATGACCTGGTCCGTGGTGTAGTCCAGGCCGTTGTCTTTTTTCAGTTTTTCGCTGATTGCCTTGCGAAGGGCGGGAATACCCGGGGTAGCCGTGTACTTGGTCTGACCGGCCTGCATGGCCTCAATCGCGGCCTGCTTGATAAAATCCGGAGTATCAAAGTCCGGTTCTCCGGCTCCAAAGCTTACGACATCAATCCCCGACGCCTTCATTTCTTTCGCACGCCCTGTCACTGCCATTGTTGCCGAGGGCGGCACCGCCTGTGCGCGTTGTGAAACTTTCATTGTTTCCCTTCCCAAATTCGCTAAATTAACCTGATTACGATTTAAACGCCTGCTTTTCGCATACCTATGCACAATTCCCGCACCGCGAATCTGCCGGCGCAGGGTTTCACCCTTGGGGTCTGACTATACAATGTCCTGTAATATAGCGAATAAAAGTCACAAATCAACTAATTTCGCATTTTTGTTCATCATCTCCCCGCCTTTTTGACGAAAATCTAATGGGTACCCTTTCTAAAAAGGGCAATCACTGTATATCTCTTCGGAGTAAGGTAACCATGGATAACAAGATGGCAGATATCCTCATCTACCAGATGGGCAAGACAGCAGGCAACACCATTCGCAAAACCCTCATCTCGAAAAGGATGCTCAGCGATTACGTCCACTTTCTCAGTGATAAAGAGATAGAATCGCGTTTACAGTGCTATAATCGCAGGGGTGTCGAGCCGGCCAACCATTGGAAAGACAGCGTCCGTGTGGCCAACTGTCTTAAGAACCTTCGCCCGAATTTCGACCAATTGCGGATGATCTCGACCTTCCGGGAACCTATCGGCAGAACGATCTCCTGTGTATTTGAAGATCTGGACAATCTTTTCCCGGAACTGCATGGCCGCGATGACGACCAGGCCAGGGACCGGATATTCACACATCTGACGACTCATTTTACCAAAACAGACCCCAGCACGGAATTTACCTGCTGCTGGTTCAAAAACGAGCTGTATACCGTAACAGGGATCGATGTCTACCAACTGCCTTTCAATCATGAAAGGGGCTTTATCCTCTTTGAGCAGTTCGGCGCACGGGTATTAATTATGAAATACGAGCGTCTGCGGGAAATCTTCTCCGCGGCGCTTTCCTCGCTGCTCGAAACGGATATTTCCGCCCCGGTCAATTCCAATGTCTCCGAACAAAAGCATTACGCCAGGCTCTACAAACGAATCCAGAGGGAATACTCGCTTGACGAAAGAGTGCTAACCCGTTACTATGAAACATCTTACATGAAACACTTCTATACGGACGATGAAATCCAGGGCTTTATCAACCAATGGACCGGCAGGCGGGACAATCATCAGCGGCTCATCGAACTGGCGGAAAAACACCTCGCATCCGGCTCTTATGCCAACGCTGCCCAGACCTGCCGTCAAATTCTCGATATTGAACCGGAATCCAGCCAGGCCTCTTTCCTGCTGGCCAGGCTGTTTCTCAAGACCGGACAAGACCACCTGGCGATCCGGGAATACCGAAAAATCCTGTCAAGGAATCCCTTCGACCGCGAGGTGGTTATCGAATCCAGCAAGCTGCTGACCGCAAACAACATGGCGGACAATGCATTTACCCTCTGTGTCTGCTATCTCGAGAAAAACCCGGAAGATTTCGAGGTCCGTAATCTTGCCGCTGCCATCCAGAACCAATGCCTCTCTGTTGTAGGATAACCCATGAGCGAGCTGCCCGTAATCGTCTATTCGATGAGATATACCCGCACCGCGGGAATGTTAAAAGGCCTGCGAGCTCTCGGCTATGACTGCCAGTTGGCAAATACGCTGATCTGGGACGACCTGGCCAAATCCTCCGACGCCTCGCAGCATACCCGCACGCAAAAATATCTCAGCAAGCTCTTTTTTGCCAACAAGGGCTGTGCGGTCTGGAAGTTCGTTACTCCCATCCGTGAACCGGTGGCCCGCATCGTGGACCAGCAGATCAAACACGTCCTTGACCATGCCGGGCCGGAGATGATCCCCACTGACCCCCAGGCCCCGATATCCGCGGAGGAACATCAGCCGCTGGTTGAGCAGATATCTCAGAACATCCATGAAACGCTCCGCAATTTTGACCCACAAAAGGATGATACCTATCTCTGGTTTGAGAACTGCTTTTACCCGATACTGGGAGTCGATGTCTTTACTTCCGGCTTCCACCGGGAAAACGGCTACCAGATATTCTATGTCGAAGACGGCGACATCCTGCTGATAAAGACTGAAATGATCCATGAGAACATCACCGAAGCGATGTATGAATTCCTTTCGATTCGTGATTTTACCCTGCCTGAAACCGGCACAAATGAAAAAGAGGCGGTTTCCAATTCCTTTGCGGCACTTAGGGCGAGAATCCTCGGGCAAATCCAAATCCCACGTGATATTCTCGAACCGATCTATGAATCGGACTATGTCACAACCTTTTATACCGAAGAAGAGATCGAGAATTTCCTCGATAAATGGACCGGTCAGGGCCGCTCGGTGGAACACTATCTCCAGTTCGGCCAAAAGCTCATGACCGAAGGCGACGCCCTCGGCGCGCTGCTCAATTACGAGCGTGCCATTGAGAAAGACCCCGCCTGCGTAACGGCATACAATGAGATGGGTAAAATCTACAAACGCGCCGGCCAGGTAGCCAGGGCTGCCCAGAACTTCCTAAACGCCCTTCAGCTCGATCCCCAAAGCAAGCAGACGCTGGACAACTGCGTCGAGATTATGGATGAAAGCGGATACGGCGACCAGGCCCAGCGCCTGGCGGAAAGCTTCCTCGATCCGTCAGATCAAATCCCCACCCCGGAACCCGAAGAAAACCTCACGGAAAAAAATCAGGCCGCACAGTTCCTCGACATGGAATAATCCCTCCCCGGCCGCCCGGCAGTGTCTTTTTATGCGCCGTGTGAATCGTCTGTATCTTCCGCGTGCTGCTCTCTTTGCTTTTTGGAATAGCCGTGATCGTGGACACAGCAGTCGATCGGCCCCTTGATCAGGAACATCGGGAACACGATATCACTCACGCAGCAAGGCAGCCAGACCGCGACAAACAGCACGAGGAACATCCCCGCGGCAACCGTCAGGCTAAACGGAACCGCCAGGTTCATCAGGACATGCGAACTGGACGCCCAGGTACTAATCAGCACATGCGAAGCATGCGGCAGCTTGGTATGCGGCAGGTAAAATCCGATGATCGCACCAATGATCGCCGCGGGATTGACCAGGTACCAGTGCTCGATAAAACCGATATGCATTTTATGCTCGTGCTCATGTCCATGCCCGTCATGTTCATGTTCGGCATGTTCGTCAACCGTCCCGTGTTCATGTTCGCAGTGTTCGTCATGGACATGGCCTTCCTCATGGCTTTTTTCCATCTCCTCGGCATGCTCGTAAACCGCTTGGTGGTCGTGCTCACAGTTCTCATCATGTACATGGCCTTCCTCATGATCGTGCCCGCAACTCTCATCGTGGCTGTGGTGTACGTCCATGTGGCTGGGGATCGCGACACCAAGGATAGATTCGCCGAAAAAGGGTATCACCGAATCTGAAAGCGTTGCGACGCCTAATGAACCCACCCAGGCGATAATCAGGATCACGAATATATTCTTTACTTTGGAATGGCGGATGAACAGCGCCGCGGTGACCATCGCCGAGAGCGCAACATGCAGCGGATGGAAGATACCAAACAGGACCTCGGCCTTTGCGCTGCCGAGCCCCTGGAAAAGAACCATAAACACAATCCCCGACACCGCGCCCAGAACCGTAAACGGGGCATGGTGGCGAAGCTCGGTTACCACATTTTTGCACCTGGTTAGAAAGCTCATAAAATACTCCTAAAAGCCGCTGTCAACAAATGCCGCTCATTCTTACTCATTTTTACAACAAAGGTTCCGGCTTTTGTAAAATTTTCAATTTGTGTACTCTGTTTACCCTCTTTTCAGCCTCTCGGCGACCACCCGGGCGGCATCCGGCTTGGCGATGCCCCTGGCGGCGTTAGCCCGTTCCTCGAGGCGGGCCGGCTCACTCATCACCTCCAGCAGTGCCTCACAGAGTACATTGGCGGTGATATCCGGGTCGGCCGGGATGTCATCGACGATGACCCCTGCGCCGGAGGCCACCAGCGGCTCGGCATTGAGTTTCTGGTGCTGGTCCTTGTGGTACGGATACGGCAGCAAAATCACCGGCTTGGCCGCAGCGGCATATTCCGCGACACTGACCGCCCCTGCCCGGCCGATTACCAGGTGGGCCGCCGCGAGCAAATGCTCCATCGAATGGTAATAATCGAGCACTTTGACATGTATCGATCCGGAAGAATCAGCATTTCCAGCGTCCTTAGCCGGGTTTTCCAGGTCCTCTTCGCCATGAACAACCGCGTTGATTTTGGCCTTACGGTAGCTCTGGGCGACCAACTGTGCATTGCCCGGCCCGGCAAGGTGCACCACCTGCCAGCGTTCCGCCAAACCTGAGAGAAAGCCCGCGCATTTTACCATCGCCCGGTTGACCGACAGCGCCCCGGTCGATCCGCCGTTGACCAGCAGGATTTTTTTATCGTTCTCCAGTTGCAGTTCCTCGACGGCCCTGAGCGGATCAGGGTTCATGAAGAAACCCTCCCGAAGCGGACAGCCTGAAGGACTGATCACCGCGTCAAGGCCGACAAACTCCTGTGCGGCAGCCTTAAACTGGATGAACACCTCTTTGGCATGTTTGGCCAGGTAGCGGTTGGCCTTGCCCGCTACAGCGTCGATATTGAGCATGAAAACCGGGATTTTGTACTTTTTCGCCGCCAGAACCGGAGCCGCGGAGACAAACCCGCCCGTCGAGAGCAGCCTGGCATGTGAATGCACGGGCTTGAAGAGCTGCTTTACAAACTCGTACGACTGATACTGGGTCATCAAAAAGCGAAAGAACCGGTCCGGCCGCTTCGAGAAACCCAACGCCGGCAGCGGGACGAATTCAAAGGGCGAATTGGCAAGAATCCGTGCGTCTACCTCCCGGCCCGAACACAGGAAAACAATCCGGGCATCCGGGTCGATGCGTTTTACCTGCTCGGCCACCGCAAGTGAGGGATAAATATGCCCGCCGGTGCCGCCGCCCGCGAAAAAGTAGTGCCTGTTGTGTTCGACATCCACCTGAACGATACTCAACGCTGTCTCCAAAATCTGCTTGCCATATCTTTGTATAAAGGGTGGATTATAGCGTCAAACGGGGAAATGTGAAAGTGTGTATTTTCAGATATGGGAATAGACCCCCTGCCTCGCGACCGTCCCCCTTGCGGCCGCGAGGCAAATATCGGGTATTCCGCCAAAAGCGGAGATTTCTCTGTTTTGCTCGCTTAGGTATTGAGCTTGACGACCTTGCCGTCGACGTCCGTGAACTTGCCCATGACGATCATAATCAGGTCGATCAGGAACCAGATTCCGCATCCGCCCGCGGTAAGAAGCTGGATGATACCGGTTCCCATTTTGCCGACGTAGAACCTGTGAACACCAAGAGGCCCAAGAAAAATACACAGCAGCAGTGCCGCTACACCGCTTTTGGGTGATGCATCACCCGTGGGCATCTGGGCAGTGTTCGGGCCGGATACGGTTTCTGTTGATTGATCCATCGGGGTGCCTTCATCGTTCATATCTGAATCCTTTCTTAAAACGAGAATCCTCTTTTCACTTTGTCGAAAACCTACCATACCGGACCGATAATGTCAAGCAAATCTTTTACAAAATTGTAATGCAACTCGGCGGATCAACCTGTACGTCAAATCAACTGTGTTTCCTGCTTCGCTGCTTGTTGGAGCGTGGTTTTGAAGTGGACTTTTTCGTTCGTTTTTTGCGGGTTTGGGCCTGGCCTCCCGCATAAGACTTTTTGGCCCGGCCGGGGCCCGAGTACCCGGATTTTCTGGAGGTGGTTTTCCTTCGCGGGGAAGAGGCGGATTTTTTACGCGGGGCATTTCCGGAACCTGTCAGTGAAATCGTCTCGGTATAGGCAAAGCCGTCGATATTTTTGGCCTCAAACTGTTTGCCGATAAACTTCTCAATCTTGCGAATATGCCGGATCTCGTCGCGGGAGACAAACGTGATCGCATCGCCGAGGGCCTGGGCCCGGCCGGTACGACCGATGCGGTGGATGTAATCCTCCGGGAAGGCGGGGACGTCGTAGTTGACGACATGGGAGATGCCCTCGATGTTAATCCCGCGGGCGGCGATGTCCGTGGCGACCAGTACCTGGTACTTGCCGCGGCGAAAGCCGTCGAGTGCCTGCTGACGCTGATTTTGCGTTCGGTTGGAGTGGATGGCAACCGCGGAGATATCGTCACGCTTGAGCTTGCGGCAGATTTTGTCCGCGCCGTGCTTGGTGCGCGAGAACACCAGGACGCTTTCGAGTGCTTCGCCTTCGAGGATGAACTTGAGCAGGTCCATTTTCTGCTCCGCGGGCACCGGGCAGATATGCTGGGTGACGGTTTCGACGGGATTTCTCGGCCGGCCGATCTGGATGTGCTGCGGGTCTTTGAGGATGTCCTTCGAGAGGGTCTGGATTTCCGGTGAGATCGTCGCGGAAAACAGCAGCGACTGGCGGCTCTTGGGCGTAGCGGCGATGATCTGCTTGATGACGTGAATAAAGCCCATGTCGAGCATACGGTCGGCTTCATCGAGCACGAGGACCTCGAGCTGGGAAAGGTCGATATTTTTGCGGTTGATGTGGTCCATCAGGCGGCCGGGCGTGGCGACGACGATATCGACACCGCGGCGGAGGGTCTGGGTCTGCTTGCCCATGGAGACCCCGCCGTACACGGGCAGCGTTTTGACCGCGAGGAACTGGCCGTAGCCCTGTACGGCCCGGTCGATCTGCACTGCCAGCTCGCGGGTCGGCGTGATGATCAGGGCCTTGATCCGGCGGCGCTTGGCGGTTGGGTTGTGGAAAAGTTTGTCCAGAATAGGCAGCACAAACGCGGCGGTTTTGCCGGTGCCGGTCTGGGCCGATGCGATCAGATCGCGGCCTTCGAGGGCGGCGGGGATGGCCTGGGACTGGATTTCAGTGGGAGCGCTGTACCCTGTGGCGAGGATACCCTGTACGAGCGGGTCGTTTAGACCCATGGTTTTAAACGGCATTCGATTTCCTTTTTTGTTCGGTTTACGTTCGTTACCTGAGCGGCTCACCTGTGGAGCCATAGCGGATTCAGTACAACGGACGCACTGGGAAGTCGATGAGAACAAACTCATGAAATGCCGAAAATGCCTGTATACCGGATACGCGAGGGGTGATTTTAGCATATTCCCCGGACGGATGCAAGAAAAATCCCGGCAAATGGGAAAATTACCAGAAAGGCAGGGCTGAAACCATCAGGATGTATCCGATAATATAGCATGTGCGGTTTGGCTGGGTCATACAGCGAGTACCGAAGGTGACCAACCGGCCGGAGCGAATGACGGAAAGTTTGGCCTTGAGGAAAAATCCAAAGCCCAGGAGCAAAAGTGAAAAGACCATCACCGGATTCTGCGGAGAGCTTCCTAAAAAGCAGAGAAACATCCCGGCAAGCAGGGCAAAAACAGGCAGGCCAAACAGCAATCCAAATTGCGCATAGAGTTCAGACTTTCTCATCGTTTTCAAGAATACCTGAAGTTTAAGAACCCTATTCTGAACGCTCTATTATTCAAAAAGACTACCATTTTGTGAATGGTTGCTATATGTCTTCCAATTTGGGTAATAATTTTCAGATTCATTACCCCATGTAAACCAATTCTCTCTGCTGCCTCTTGCAAACAATTCCAGATAGGGCCCCCAACTACAGCTTTCGATAATCTCATACTGCTCGTCAGGCTTGCGGCTGTGTTCCCGCTTTCTTGAAGAAATAATATTTTCTTGAGATCTTCCCGGTTTCAGAGTTCTTGCTTTTTTACCTCGGACACCGAAGAGCAACAATTCAGTAACATTGCGAAAATAAAAACCTACCCCTCTTCTGTCCGGGCCACCATCTTTACGAACCTTATACCATATGATATTTGTTTTATAGGTAAAGCCCCAGAATTTCATTACTTCCAGACCTTCCGATAAGAGGGCGTTGGGCACCCAAAGATACAAATGCGCAGGCTCCTTAACCACAGCCTGAACCGGCAAATCCTTGATCTCCTGAAGTTTCATTGTGGGGTAACGATTAAGCCGTTTATGTTCGGGAGCCATTTTGCCTGTTCTGTTTTGAAACTGCCAGGGAGGATCCGCCAGGATTGTACTAAATTTTCGATTTCCAATTGAACCCAGGAAAGCATCCGCATACTTATTTGAATTGTCCATATTCACCCCTCGTCATCCACGTATAAACTTTTTTTAATCCCCAAGACAAGTATAGGGCAACCACCACCCGCTCCACCTTCAATACGAGGCAACAATTTCCCCATATGGGTAGTTGATGCACCGAATGAACTGCCCCTACCAAGCTCAACAAAGATTTCCTGCAACTCATCGCATCTGGTTAAAATGACACCCGCACTAATCGCCCTGAGTTCAAAAAGCAATCGAAAGTTATTTAAGTCTCGATCAAAAAACGGATCTTTATTATTCCACTCAATTTCTAATGCTATCCGATTTTTATAACAGTCAATCTGATGGGTAGGTGAATCATAGGTATTATCATCAACGACCACTTGTGTCTTAAAAGCTTTCTCAACCCAGCCTCTTTGATATAAAAAACTGTCAATAAATTCTGACACTTTTGATTTCCGACCTCCTCCAACACGAATCCAACTTTTTTTCAAACGAAAAGCCCGCAGTAGATCATTTAAATTTTCCCATTCTCTGGGAAAATCACTTTGTAAAATAGCACAAGCGTGTTTCCACTCATGTATCTCATAATTGTCCTGAATAAACTGGTCAAAAAGCTGTCCGCTCATTTCATTAAAACCCAATCTTCAACATTTTATCTTAAACTTCTAAATATCATTAAATAGAGGCTTCTGTCAATATATATTTGAATAAACAATCATTTTTAAAAAATACTTACGTTTTTTCCGGTTCGGGGGTCAGGGCCGGTTTGGTGGGGTCATCACTGTTTTGCCTGAAGGCCTGTTCCCAGTCGAGCTTGCCGGTCGCCTGCATGACGATAAACAGCGTTGCAATGCACAGGATCGTGATCGCCAGGCCGGTATAGCCCCTGAAGAAAAACGTGTACGAAAAGAAGACCAGGTACACCAACTGCGAGAGGCCGACCTGGAGCAGGGCCTTTTGCAGTCCCACGACCAGCCGCATGTAAGAGATCACCAGGAAAAGCGAGACCAGCGAGGCGACTGCAAACGCCGCATGTACCGAGAGATGGTCCACCAGGTACGCCAGCAGCAGGTGAAAGCTGAAAAAGCCGGTACCGATAAAGAAAAAGTTCATCGGGTGGATGCGGGTCTTTGTAACGACGGTGATGATAAACAGCAGAAAGAAGAACAAAAACAGCGACACAGGCGCGGCGGTCGTCACCTTCGAGACCCACGGGCCGGGGTTTAGCTTTTGCGGCATGGCCAGGCCGATCCGCACGCCGGTCAGCAGGGATTTATAATTCCACTGCAGTTTCCAGCCGGCATCGGTGGGCGTCTTGACCGTTGGCGAGATGCCCTCTTCGGGGAAATCGATATTCGCAAAATCGGTATTGACCGTAAGGTTGAAGTCCTTGACCTGCACGGCATTTTGGCCGAAATCGTAGTACCAATTCTCCATGCCCTGCGAGCTGTAAGTCACTTTAACGGGAACTTGCTGGCCGGGCTCGAGGGTAATTGTGCGATGGACCTTGCCGCCGTCAACCTGAACATCGGCAATCGTCTGACCGTTCACATGAAGCTGGAAGTTATCGTAGAGGCTCTCGGCCTGGGGCAGAAAGAAATCGAAGTGAAAGGTCTTGCGCTCATTCGACGGGTTCCGGACGCTGTACAGGCCGGAAAAATCCACGCCATAGGTGGAATACCACAGCAGGCCCTTCTTGCGGTGCTTGAGAGCAATGTCCGCGGTAATATCCGAGCCGGTGAGGGTATGGTACGCGGTGCGATACTCGGTGACGATTTGTTTTGTGCCGTCGTCCTGCTTTACGGTTCGTTCGTAAGGGATTCTCTCGTAGATCTGCGGGGCCATCTGCGTCTGCTCGGTACCCCAGAGCCGGGAAACCGCCCGCCGCATGTCGGAATCCGCATCACTGGTGCGTTTTACAACGGAGCCTGCGAGAATAAACCAGCCGATGGCGGTACAGATGAAAATGAAGGTGATCGCGGCAAGACGTTTGACCATGACAAGACCTTTCGATTTGGGTGCTGCGTATGAAAGATTCCCACAGGCAAAAAGGCGAAACCGCCAATGCCTCTCTACAAATGCATCTTACCGAAATCACAGGGATTTGTTCATGAAAAAAAGGCAACTACGAAAATTATTTTTTCAGGCCGATAAAAAAAGGGCACGGCCGTAAAGACCGCACCCTTTGGATTTGAGCGAATGAATTTTTAGTCCGTAATGAAGTACGGAGGGAAACCCCTGCTCTTGTCCCACCAGTCCATCGGTCCCTGGGCGGGCACCTTCATGAAAATGGGATTGGCATAAACAAAACGCGGCTTTGGCTCAATTCCGAGAACAGGATTGGCGTCGGCCATTTCCAACGCAATCGCCTCCACACGGTAGTAACAGTCCTCGGTAACTTCGTCAGCAAGCTGAATCTCAAAGGTCGGCACCATCGGGTCGGCCTGGTAGATCACCTCACCGTTTTTAATGACATTGACCTCAACGAGAATCGAAGTGGGACTCTCGGAATCGATCGAGATCTCAAGATTCGCAGTTTGCCTGTTTGGACGAAGCGTAACGGTCTCGCCCATCATCCTGCCGTTAATCTCGAAGAAAATCGACGGGCCGGTCGTAGCAAACAGGTTACCGTTCTTGATCGCTTTCATCAGCGAATAGCGGCTAAAGCGTTTGCGTTTGATGTACACACCGTTTTTGGCCTCGCCGACATCAGAGTTATCGAAGTGGCTGCTTTTCATGATGGTGTTGGCCGTGTTGTGGGCATCGCTGTTGGCACAGCCGAAAATGGGATGATCGATCTCGCCGTCGATGTACGCCATCAAAAGCTGGTCCCAGGAGTTGAGGTTTGCAGCGGCAGGCGCCCCCGCGTCGAGCAGTTCCTGCGGGGTATTGGGCCCGAGCCACTGGGCACCGCCTGAATTTTCGCCAAAGCCCCCGATCATCGAAGTGCCCAGGTAAAGGGCCTGCTGGAGGGACAACGGAATGGTCGTGCCGGGAACCTGGGGATTCGGCATCTCGACGGGTACATTAAGATACTTGTCGCCATGAACAGCAAAGCTGTTTAACAGGAGACCGAGACTCCAGGCTTCTTCAGAGTCAAATCCAGCCATCTGCGCAAAATTGGCCACATCCTTAATATGCGAAAGGTTGATCAGTTCGATATAGTCGACATTGTAGTCAAGCTGAGTCGTGCCGGTTGGATGTGCGTGGACCGCGATTCCTTTGAAACGGTGAATCCAGTCGGTCCATTGTCGGATGACGCCGGAATCGAGCGGCCCGGTACCGAAAGGATTTTCCGGAGATTGCCATACTTCTTCCGGTGCCAGTGCATGCCAGGGCTTGCCAACGAAAGGATTGTATACGTTCCATGCCAGCACATGGTCACGACAGAGCAGGCCTTCGCTTCCGGTGACCTCGAAAGAAGGAACCAGCAGAATATCCCGATCGGAAAGCTGATGACACTGCATGACGATATCGGTCCATTCCACGATATCCACGATCTGCTTTGTGTGGTTGGTGATGATGACGGCACTGAGCCCGCGAGCCTTCGCGACTTCTTTGACATCTTCAATCGAGCCGCTGCCGTCAGAATGAGTCGTGTGCATATGGCCGTCGAAGTAATGCAGCTCATAGGGCCATTTGGCCTGCGTTACACCTGCCAGGGCAAGGATAACCATTAATACAGGGAGGATACGAAGTGTTCTCATGTGCGATTCCTTTCAAAAGAGATTCCATTTTCTTGCTGTACACACTACCGACAAAAATGCACAATATATCCATGTCTGCGCGTAGACATGGCATCAGTAGTTGGATACAAAAATATTCCATCTCGCAGTGTTGATTATACTCAGTTCAGTTAGAAATTTGTTAGAAAAATATTAGAAATTTATCAACTGCTCATTTGATGCCCCTGAAAAAAATATCTTGACATTTCCCATTGAGTTGATATAGTTGTCTATAGTGTATGGAGAGAGTTTTCATCCAGTCCCGGGGGGAAGGATTTTAAGTCGAAGTATGTGGGTGAGATCCGCTGACAGACAACTCCAGCAAAATGCTAAAAACACAAGCATATCGCTTATAAACTCAAGATATTTAAGGAGGGCAAGACAATGGCATTAGCAAAAAGTAAACTTGGAACAATTGGGGCATTTACGGCACTTTTCTTTTGTGCCTGTGCATGGGCTCAGCCCTGGGAAGGATCGGGCAATCCCAGCGATCCGTACCAGATCGACAGCGCAGCGGACCTGGTTTACCTTGGCCAGCACAGCGAATACTACGGTGATGACTTCATCCTGACGGCCGATATCGATATGACGGGGCAGTCCATCACAGAGGCACTGATCGCACCGGATACCAGCGGCAGCACAGGTTTCCAGGGGGATGCGTTTACGGGCAGTTTCGATGGGAATTACCATAAGATTGAGAACCTGGAAATCGATTCACTGGGTGCGACCGGTTCGTATGTCGGCCTGTTCGGGAGCCTGGGTTCCTACAGCGAAGTGAAAAATCTCGCGATCGAGGGGGCACAAATCACCGTAACCGGCAGCGAATCAAATGCCCTTGGCGTCCTGGCCGGGGATAATAACGGGACGGTAAGCCAGTGTTACTTCAGCGGCAGCGTTACCGGCGGCAGCGGCGCGTTTAACCTTGGCGGTGTTGTGGGTATCAATATGTCCTCCGGTTTTGAGAACTGCTATGCGGATGTGGACGTAATCGCAGGTTCCTCAAGCCAGCGGCTCGGGGGATTTGTGGGATACAATTTCGGGGGAATTCTCAACTGCCTGGCGATGGGCTCGGTCAGCGGCAGCGGCTCGAATATCAAGGGTTTTGCCGGTTACAATTATTTCGCGCAGATGATCATGTACTGCTACCACCTGGCCCAGGCCGATGGCGGCGGACCCACAGATTCCTACGCAGCACCGCTGACGCTTATCGAAATGAGTGAAATGACTTCATTTACCGGCTGGGACTTCTTCGGCGAAGAATTCAATGGCATCGATGAAGCCTGGATGATGAGGAACAGCCACCCCAAACTCGCATGGCAGGTACCTGTAGGAATGCAGGAATTGGGGCTACTTGGGCAATACTGGCAAGCCGGCGGATTCACCCAGGACCAGGGGCCATCGCGGGCGGACTGGTTTATCGACAATACCGTGGATATCAACGATGCCTGTCAACTGGCCGCAAACTGGCTCATGCCGGTTGTGGCAAAGCAGTATCCGCTGAACCTGCAGGATTCCTTTGAGACCGGTGACTTTACCGCCCTGCCGTGGGTTCTCTCAGGCTCCGAAAATTGGGTGATTGATACCACGACTGTACAGGATGGAACATATTCCGCCATGTCAGGCCCGATCGGGGACAGCCAGGGCTGCTCACTCGAACTGACCGTGGATACGACCGGCTATGATCTGATCACGTTTTATTATAAAGTCTCGACTGAAGCGGACTTTGACTTCCTGAACTTTTACATCGACGGAAGCCGGAGGATGTGGCACGCCGGTGAAAGCGACTGGATTTACATGACTTTCCCGGTATACGATGAAGTGACCACCTTCCGCTGGACGTACAGCAAAGACAGCTCGGGCACAGGCGGACAGGACAAGGTCTGGATCGACAATGTCGTATTTACGAGAGAATAATCACGCGAAACTGCATTCGGGTTGAGATTTCTCGCCGAATAGGAGAAAAAGCCGGACGGGCTGTATCTGTCGCCGTCCGGCTCTTGTTGTGCAATTCCTTGGGATACCGCAGCGGGGTAATTACCGACCCGGACGGACCCAGAGCCACTCTTCCATGAATTCCGCCATGTCCAGCAGATCCACATACCCGTCATTGTTAAAATCCATCGGGTTCGTGGTCAGCTCTACCGTAAAGTAGATCGATGGATAGCAGCCTATATTGGCACTGCCCGACGTGGTAACCCCTGCATAGACGTCCGCTGCGAGAAAAACGCCAATGACATCGCCCAGATGCGCGGTAAAGGTATGGTTATAATTATGCATATCATTTTCGGTCAGATTCATGAGGTTAGGCAGTGTCCAGATTTCCCGAATGTCAAGAGGGTCACCAGGCCAAACCGGCGGAGTCTCGTTGAGTGTAACCGCAATGTGGTCCATGTCCCGACTGCCTCTGACATTCGCATAGGCATTACCCGAAAGGTTGTTATAAATGTTCAGATCCATCGTAACCGTTACCTGGTCGCCGATCTGTTCGCCGGGCATGTTGGGATCGATGCTGAAGAAATACCCGTGTGAAGTTGGAGACGTAATGGTCTCGATCGTCGCGCTTCCATGTACATCCGCCACGGTGGAACTGGTCGAAACGCTGGCACTGGCACCGAGATGGAGATCGACCATGATAATCCCGGGAGCGTGCTCAAACGCACTGAAGCTTCCGTCCGCACTGCCAAGGGCATTGGAATACCAGGAATCGAGAGTAAGTTCTGACCAGGGATCAATCGAAACATACTCGGCATCCCATTTGTCCACGACGAGGGGACCCTGGACTCCAGTGTCATCACTTAGATAGACTTCTCCTCCGGCATTGAAACCGGACGGGGCCACGGGGACAACTTCAAACGCCAGAACAGCTTGCGCAAAACAGGACATAGCTATGAATACAACTGCCCACTTTTTCATACCACTTCTCCTTCTTCATATAGTATGCAATCTGCCCGGATGAACGTCTCACCCACTTAGAGCAGAGTGCTTGTAAACGAACATTGTCTGCTTTTTATTCAATGACACGCACTTCAACAAACCACCCGCAGCCGCGGGCTCGACCATGCAATATGAAGTGTTGCTGCACTTAAAAACCCAATTAAGAAGCTTGATTATAGCCTAAAAACGCGGAAAAGTCAAGCGTACCGTCATAAAAAGATATGCCATATCCTGTAAATCAATTTAACTTCCGATAAGAACGGTATTTAGAAAAGAATTAAGCCGTTTCAATTCCCAATACGATACCGGCGATATCGCGAAATCAGGATTTTTTTCTCATAAAAAAGCCGGGCGGGTCGTAAGTGACGCCGTCCGGCTTTTGTTTTTCACTTTCGCTTCAGGCTTGAGCCTGCCGCGGTTTAAATCGGGGTGATAAGCTGCTCGATCCGTTCCGCGGGGAAGTCAAGCCCGCCGATAATCGTGTAGACCCGCAGCGATTCCTTGTTGTCCTCGTAGAGACCGCGGTGGATGGTCGCATTGCCGGTGATATCAGCCAGGACATCGAACGCGAAGTTGATGTTATCCTGGAGGCCCGGCACATTGGCCATCATGTTCTTGCCACCGACGACGATACAGCCGGCCACCTTCGCAGTCGCCAGGTCAAAGCCTTCCGCGAGCAGCGTCTTTTCGAGGTTCTTGCGTACCGCCTCGGAAATCGCGAAACGGTCCTTGTAATCGGCCACCTTGGTGACACCCATGATGCAGCAGCCGCCCGCACGCAGGATGCTCTGGTAATCCACCGGATCGAAGGTGATGTACTTACTGGAAAGGGCATTGAGCTTGTTGAAGACATCGAACAGGCTCGAAACCGTATCGTTGATATTCGTCCAGTAGTCCTTGACGGTCATACCCGGGTACATCTTGCTGATCTTTTCGTTGTCGATAATGACCAGCGGGCTGAGCAGGCCCTGTTGAGCCAGCGAACCAAGTTCCGTGGCGACCTTGTAAGCGTTTTCCGCCACCTGCGGCGAAGAGGCCTCACCAATGGTCGGAATGGTCATCATGGCACCCACGGTCTTGCTCGGTTCGGTCTTGCCGATAGAATGGGCGTAATTCTTAGCGACATCGACCAGGTCAATCGCCGATCCGCCACCGGTTCCGCCGCCGGCCCCGAAGGTCACCATCAAATGGTCCACCTCCGTGCCGAAGATCTGCCGACAATTGTGCAGGATCTCCTGGCGGGTCTGGATCACAGCCTCGCGTCCGCGGGACATATCCTTGCCGGCGCCCTTTTCGCCAATATCCATGAGGTATTTATGGATATCGGGCAGCTCCAGCAATTCGAGGTCATGGCTGGTCGTATTAACTGCCAGCACCTTGCCGTATCCCAGTTCAGCGAAAGATTTGCAAAGCCGTCCGCCGCACTGACCTGAACCGAGCCATGCGAACTTCGTGGAACCGAAGTATTTATCCGCGGCACCGGATTCAGTAAGTGCCTCCGGCTGGAACTGCTCAAGGTCAAGGGTCGGAATTGCGGACTCTACCGCAGCCGAACGCTTTACAGCCTTCTTTTTCGTGGTTTTTTTCTTCTTGGCGGTCTTCTTTTTCGTAACTTTCTTTTTCACAGCCTTTTTCTTCGTCGCCTTTTTGACGGCCTTTTTCTTCTTGGTCGCTTTCTTTGCCGTTTTTTTCTTTGCGGCCTTCTTCTTGGCCTTCTTTTTCTTTACCGTCTTCTTTTTGGCAACCTTTTTCTTAGCCTTCTTCTTTTTTGCAGCTTTCTTTCTGGTTACCTTCTTCTTTGCTTTTTTCTTCTTGGCAGTCTTCTTTTTGACCGCTTTCTTTTTGGCTTTCTTTTTCTTAGCCGTTTTCTTTTTCGCGGTCTTCTTCTTTACCGCTTTTTTCTTTGATTTCGCCTTCTTTTTAGCGGTTTTTTTCTTCGCTGTCTTTTTCTTTGCAGCCTTTCTGGAGGCGGTTTTCCTCTTTACGGCCTTCTTTCTCGAAGCCTTCTTTTTGGCTGTCTTCCTTTTTACGGCCTTCTTCTTTGCTGTTTTTTTCTTTGCGGTTTTCTTTTTTGCGGCTTTCTTCTTTGCCATATTAACGCCTCCTGCTGGAAAGCAATTTCCAAATTTCCTATTGTTTACAAAAATGGGGCAACGATTCTACCCTGCTTTTTTTTCGGTAATTTCGTCATAATGGATAAATAAATTTCTGAATATTTAAAAACACAACTTTCGGTGGAAGCGGGACTTGCCAACTTTTGGTCTGATATACTTGTTCTCTTTTCTCTCATGTCCAACCCACCGGCCTGTTGTGATTATCTGATCCCCGGGCTGCGTTGAGTCCTATAAGTGTGGGTATTATAGCTCTATTAGGACCAAAATGCTACCCTATAATCCCTATTTTCGTTAAATTTTAACATTTTGAACGTTTAGAGTCCTTAAAATGCAGCTCAACCTCTTATTCCATCGGGCTTTCCGGGGGCTGGGCCGGAGGATGCTGGGCCGCGCCGACTCGGCGGGGTTTTTCGATCTCAGTCAAAATCTTGCCTGCACGGAAAATCGTGACTGTCCCGGTGGATTCGCTGACGACTATGGCGATGGCATCGGTCACCGCAGTAATCGCCGCGGCGGCGTGATGGCGGGCACCCAGCCCGCGGGGCAGCTCAAATTCCTTCTGGCTGGCCGTCTTTAGATACGAACCGCAGGTCTCGACGACCCCATCGCCGCGGATGATAAACGCCCCGTCAATTGTAGAAAACTCCTTGATCGTCTCCTCGAAAGATTCGTCAAGGATATTTCGCTCGCCGTCGGGGTAGCCCTGAAAGGGGTTAAGCACGAGCTGGCGGGTCAAGGGAATGACGCTGTCCGTATCGCCCAGGACGAAAATCGCCCCCACGGGCTTGCCCTCCCGCCCTTCGCTGCCGAGTTGGGAGGCGAGATTGATGATCTTTTCGAGCACGTCAGCGCGGATCTGGCTGGGGGTTTGATCCATGGCGTCGGTCGTCGAGAATATCTCATATTCCCGCCCAAGCTGTGAAACGATGACGGTATCGATATTCCCGCTGCGGGCAATGCCGGTCAGGCAGACCACCGTATCGCCCTGCTTGATGATCCCCTGTGAAAGGGCCATGAAGATCGCAATCTTAACCTGGCCGATACGCGAGAGGCGAACATCGGGCACACGAATGAATTTTTTTGAGGCATCCTGCTGATCCTGGTCCTGCTGGGCGTTGCGGGTAATGTAATACGCCTTCTTTTTTAGAGCCTTGGGCAGGGGCAGGTTCTGTTCCACGAGGGCATCGGCATAGACAAAAATGGCCGCGGCCTTGCATTTACCCGCGATATCCGTCACATGATCGAGCAAAGCCTGCGAGATCGCATCCGGTGAAACGGCTGGGGTGCTTTTCTTTTTGCCGGACTTCTTTGCGGTTTTCTTTTTGGCTGCTTTTTTCTGTGTTTTTTTTGCCATGCTTTTTCTCCCGTATCTCTTATTATATCGAGATTTGGGGCGGATCCGTCAAGGAGATTCTGGGAATTTATCCGTGCGGGAGACATTTTGAGACGGTAGAATCCAAATATGGCACAGAATCTTTTTATCGGAGTTGCCGGCTGGTCGTACCCGGACTGGGAGCGTGTAGTTTATCCGCGCGGCAGCGGGGACCGGCTGACCTTTCTGTCGCAATTTGTGGACTGTATCGAGATCAACAGCACGTTCTACCGTCCTGCCCAGGCCAAATATGCCCAATCCTGGCTCAACCGGACCCGGCACAAAGAAGGCTTTTTCTTTACCGCCAAGTTGCTGAATTTATTTACACATGAGTTCAGCACGGACCGTAAAACGGCCCAAATGTTCACACAGGGGCTCATGCCGCTTTTTGAGGCACACAAACTGCGAGAGCTTTTGATGCAGTTTCGCTATGATTTTGACGACACGCCCGGGCATCGTGACCATCTTAAGCGACTTGCGGAGCTGTTCGGCCAGCAGTTTTTGCTCGTCATTGAAGTGCGTCACCGCTCGTGGCAAAATATTGAGGCACTGGCCTTTCTCGATGGTCTTGACCTGGCGGTCGCCAACCTGGATTATCCAACGGGCAGAGATTCGTTCGATCTGGACACAGCAGGCTCCGGTCCGCTGGGTTACCTTCGCATGCACGGAAGAAACGAGGAAAAATGGTTCTCCAGGTCCAGCCGGGACGAAACGTATGACTATTATTACAGCGAGGAGGAGCTGGCCGAAATCCAGGAGCGGATCCGCCGGCTGTCGAGGCTGTACCGCTCGGTCGTAGTCATTACGAACAACCACTACCAGGGAGCAGCGGTAGCCAATGCCCTGGAACTCAAGGCCAACCTGACGGGCAAAAAGGTGGATGTGCCCGAAGATTTACTGATGCGATACCCCCGGCTGGGAAAAAACGCGAAAAACCCGCCACTTTTTTAAAAATACGCCAAAATAAGTAATAATGGCACTTGACATTAGTGCCATAATTGCCGATAATAGGTTTATGAATTATAATTGAGTCCACTCTAAAAACCCGCTTTTAGGCGGCCCGGTTTACATTCCATCGGG
>CAYVUI010000065.1:0-25999 GCA_964454745.1 uncultured Pirellulales bacterium
CAAAATGCCCATTCGACCGGCGAGCCGGGAATATGCTATATTGACCGGGTCAATGAAGATAACCCCACGCCTGCGATTGGCAGGATAGAAGCTACCAACCCCTGTGGAGAGCAACCCCTGCTGGATTATGAAATTTGTAATCTCGGATCACTGAATCTATCTAAATTTGTACTCTCGGATAGCAGTGATTTGAATTGGCAGAACCTCGCTATGAAGACTAGATATGCTGTCCGGTTTCTGGATGATGTGATTGATGCGAATTGCTGGCCGACTCCGAATATCGAACGGGTAAGTCTGGGCAATCGCAAGATCGGGCTGGGAGTGATGGGATTTGCGGATGCACTGATTCTTATGAAAATTCGATATGATAGCCCAGAAGCAGTTGAGTTGGCAAAAAAGGTAAGTCAATTTATTAACAATCAGGCCCATCAACAAAGCCAAGAGCTTGCTGAAAAAAGAGGTTGTTTTCCAAACTGGAAGGGGAGTCTTTGGGAGACTCAACACCATCGACCCATGCGAAATGCATCATGTACCACAATTGCTCCGACCGGTAGCATCAGCATTATTGCTGAATGTTCCAGTGGGATCGAACCGGTATTTGACTTTGTTTATAAACGAAGAGCATTGGATGGACAGGAATTCTTACAAATACACCCCTTACTTGAAAAACTGGGCTTGCAGCAGGGATGGATGAATGAAAAAGTTAAAGACAGGCTTTTAGCCAAAGGAAATATCAATGCGATTTCAGATATTGCAAAAAAAAATCTGGATTATCTGGTCACAGCTCATGAAGTTGCTCCAGCTTGGCATGTGAGAATCCAAGCTGCATTCCAGGAGAATGTGGATAACGCAGTTTCCAAGACCGTCAATTTGCCAGAAGAGGCAACTGTCAACAATGTAGATGAGTCGTTTCGGTATGCTTACAAGCTCGGTTGCAAAGGGATTACGGTCTATCGGGACAGCAGCCGGGACCAACAAGTCTTATTTTCAGCTATAAAGACAGAAAAAAACGGAATTTTTTCCAATTTGAAGCCACGTCCTAGGATTACCACTGGCCTAACCAGTAAATATCGTATGGGGTGTGGTACATTATTTGTGACGGTCAACCAGGATTCTGACGGGCTCTGTGAAGTTTTCGCTAATCTTGGCAAGGCTGGCGGATGTCCGGCACAGTCAGAAGCAACCTGCCGCGTTGTCTCAGCAGCATTGCGATGTGGTGTTCATCCTGCAGTATTGATTGAGCAGCTAAGGGGCATTCGGTGTCTTTCTACAATGGCTCGCCGGAAAGAAAAAAAGGATATCGACGTGCTTTCCTGTCCGGATGCGATTGCGAGGGCATTGGAAGAAGCGATTCATTTGGACCATGTTGTACCCCAAAAGGCTTTTATTCGTAAATGTCCAGAATGCAAGTCGATTCTTCGGAGAGATTCCGGTTGTGATATTTGTGACAATTGTTCTTATAGTAAATGTGGGTGATTTCATTGACTACCGATGGCGATATGTCAAATGATGAACTGAATTCAGTGTGTAGAACTCTTGCGGAGAATTTGGATCGATTTTTCGATTTGATCCAAAATATTCGTCAATCTGCCGCATCCGAATGGCTGACAGTAGATGAAGTTGCACAGGAATTAAAAGTCTCAAAAAGTATCATTTATCGACTTATCAGAAATGGTAAAATTGAGGCAATCAATATTGTAGATGCCAATGGTAAGATGGCCCAAAAAGGACATTACCGGATCCATCAATCCTGTTTGCAGCAATATGTCGAAAGTAAAAAAGTAAAACCCTTGCCTAAAAATTCTTCACAGAAAAAACCTATAAGACACTGCCCGAAGGTTAAGAATCATCTTGGATTATAAGTCTACGTGTATTATTAATTACCCGATCTGTCTGTTTTGAGACATCTTGGACATATGTTGTTGCCATTTTTAAATCTGCATGCCCGAGGAGTTTCTGGACCGCAAACGGATCACCTGAACGAGCGGCTAATGTCGCGGCTGTTCTGCGAAGTGTGTAAAAGCCCACGCCTTTCTCTGTTCTGATGTTTGCTTTTTTGAGTAAATTTGAAAATGCTGCCGATACAGCATCGTATCTTGAGTATTTAATTTGCCCGTCTTTTGTTATTGTCTTAATTGTCCTGACCCACGGATTTCCTTTTTTTGTGTAGAAGATAAGTTCTCCACGTTTTCGTAATGATTTAATTGCCATTAATGTCTCCTTCCACAGAGGAAGGTCGCGTGAAATTCCGGTTTTTTGCCGTGGCATTTTTATTCGGGATGAATTAAAATCAATATGTTCCCACTTTAAATTGGCACAGTCTGTAGAGCCGAAACCGCAGTTTAAGCCTAGTAATATCATTGCTTGAAGCTGCTTACTTGAAGATTTGATTAGCAAGTGTATTTGCTTGGGTGTAAAGGTCTGTTTTTCTTTATGTAAGGCTTTAACTTTACTAATTGCATCAATGTTGGGGATATGTGTAAGGATTTCATTCTTTTTAGCCCAGTGAAACATCGCCTTCATTATGGCAATATTAAGATTAACTCCGGAAGGGGAATTATATTTTTTCATCAGTGAAGTTCGGTATTTTTGTAAATCGAGAGTTTCGATATCGTCTACTGTAGAATTAAGGCCAACAAACTTACCAAATAAACGCAATGATTTGATTTGGTCCGCATAATACCTTTCTGTTAAATCTCCTGAGTCAACACGCGAAAACTGGAAGTCTAGGTACAGGTTGCAAAGAGTTTTTATCGACAAGCTGCCTTTTGAATGAGGTTTCACCTCTTGGCCTTTATGCAAATCGGCGGCCTGTTCGTAGTATCGTTCTAGAGCTTTCCTTTTTTCAGCACCAAAGTAGTGAATTTTCCCCCTAATTTTCTTGCAATATTGACCTGTTGGATGTAATGTAAGCGGGAATTTATCGCTACGTTGTTTGCGGTGCCTATTAATACTGCTTTTTGACATAATTGGTAGTCCTTTTAAGTTATGATTAATTGACAAATATATTTTAACTGAAAAATCGGTTGTAGTCAAGGTTGTAGTTGGCAAACGTGAATTTGGGGCAGGCGAGCGTAAGTTCCTTTAATAAAAGGATTTATTGGGCTATAGTGTAACGGTAGCACGACTGACTCTGGATCAGTTAGTTGGGGTTCGAATCCCTGTAGCCCAGTTTTTTTATTTTTTCCCGTTTGAGGACGCATATTCACAAAACCTGTCGAAGTTTTCCGCTCATTCTGTCGATATTGTTACGGTAGGAGTAAGTAAATGATGTAGCAATATTGAGGACAGAGATGGTTATCGGACGAAAACGAGGCCTTAGCCTAATTGAAATTCTTGTCGTGGTCGTAATCCTTGGGATTCTCGCCGCAATCGCAATGCCTCGGTTCATGAACGCGGCCTACCGGACAAAGGACAACACCTGTCAGGCCAATATCTCCATCATGAATGAAGCGGTCGAACGCTATTACGCCCAGAACGGCTATCTTCCTAAAAAACTGGCAAAACTGACTACAGATGTCAACTATTTCCCTCTCGGCATTCCCGTCTGCCCCAACGGCGGCGATTACCGCCTCGACGATGACGGCTCCGTGGTCTGCACCTGTCTCGAGCACAACCATTCCGGCCAAAAGGGCGATTCAGGTTCCAGCAGCGATAAAATCCGAAAACCCCGCTGGGACGGCATACCCTATCAGTCCAGCCCGACTGCTCAAATCTCTTCCGCTTCCGTGGACAAATGGATCTCCTCCGATTACAGTTTTGAAAAAGGCTATGCCGAGCTTTCCTTTGCAGGCGTGGGGCAAAAGCTTACCGATATCAGCAAGGAACGCCGGTCCATGGCACTGACCAAACAGATTCCACAGTCCGGTGTGTATTCATACCAACTGGATACAAAATTGACGGATTATTACAAGCAGTTCCACTACTGGCAGGTCTATCTCACAAAAGAAGGCACCGACCTGAACCTAAACGGCGGCCCCAAGTGGTACCAGCGTTTCAGCGGAGCCAAACGCATTCACGGTGATTACACCCGTCCCGGCCACGACGATGAACAGTGGCATACCTTCTCACACGATTTCAATATCTCCCAGCGTGACGCCGCCGAATATGATTATGTCACTTTCGTGCTCGTAGGCTCCAAACGAGAGGGAGAAGAAATGGCCTTCGATAACTTCCAGACCAATCTTCGCTGAAACCCATTCCCGGTAATCCTGCATTGAGCACGGGCACTCAATTTGTCCCTGCTGTCCCTGCCGGAGGTGTAGCCGTCATTGTAAGCCTCGGATGGGCCGAAGCTTCTACCGCTCCCAGGTGAATCCAGTTCTGGGCGACCTGGTAGGCACGCTGCAGTTTCAACGGGCTTGCCTCTGTCGGCAAAGCCGATCCCCCGGCCGCCACTTGTGCAAAATTCATTTCCCCGTACAGCCCCGAGGCATCGAGATAGTTTACCGTTCCGTCCATATTTGTATCCGCGCCGTTGCAGTAGTTGTTCGACGCGCTGCATGCATTCGGGCTCATCCAGTACTCAAGAAACCGCCCCAGGTCCTGTGCGTTCACCACGCAGTTATCGTCCATATCCGTCTTACGATGATCTGGGCAGCTTCGGTCGACATTGCTCTCGATCCAGTCGTAATAACTGCTGACCTTTACGCCCCAGAACAAATCCGGATCGGGCACATAAGCGTCCGGCCCGTATACCCTGCGAAATTGTGCTACATCCATTTGTTCGACCGCGAGCCCAAGCCCCGCAAGGAACCATTGTCCCTGGCTGTCTTTGACCATCCATCCTGAACCCGAATCGCCCCCGCCCATCGTGGATTCATGATCCGTCGAGTACTCGTTGAGCTCGAACACGGCATCAAAATCCGCCTGGATAATATCACTTCTGCACGCACCTGAACAAGTCGAGGCCATCCATGCCGGATCCGAATCAATACGGTTGGTCCCATACTTCAGGTAGGCCGAGTTTACGGAAGTCCAGGTATAAGCATAGGGGATCTCATCCTCAATCAGCGTGGAATTCCTCCTCGCACCGCGGCCGCCAATGAAGATATCCCTGCCGATCTCGCTGAAGGAACCGTCATGCGGGAGTACATAAGAATCCAGGTCCGCATTCTTCAGTTTCATCACGCGCATATCCACAGCATCCTCACCCGACTGTTCGTAGATCTCCTCAACTTCATACCGTATATCCTCAAACTGGATATAAAGATTACTCGGAACCCCTGCGTGCCGCGTCGTGACAATGTAGTTCGGCGCGATCGCGACACAAGTGGCGTAGCTGTGATACGCACCGATAACTTCCGGATTCGGATGGTCCGTCCAGGAAGCATCCGGCTCTCCTTCCGGGTGGATAATCAGCGCATACACGCTCGGCACAGACAACAGCAGCGCAATCAGTACGCACAAAGTTTGCAGTAATCTCCCATTCACGGTAATGGAATAATTCATCATCGTATTCCCTTTTTGCATCCTTACAGTTTGATAACCATCCCTGCCGTGCAGGAATTATAGCCTTCTCATCGCATGAAACCAAGTCTAAACTTTAAAGATTATCGGGTCTTTGAGGATTGTACGGGCGTTATATTAGAGGATTATTTGGGAAGAGGTTTTTTTAAGATTTTATTAATAAAGAGTTTACAAAAAAAATGTATGCAAAAAAAAATCTTGTACACCTCATGCTGAAAGGTGTACAAGAATAGGATATCATTGTCGTGTTTTCAGACCGCCTTTGGCGGGTGTTTAGAACTTCCAGCCGAGTCCCACAAGGTATCTCTGGATGGTTTGTTCGCTGCCTGGTGCCGGCGTACTGTCGTATTCTACTTCACCGCGGAGGCTGGCGAAAATCTGCTCTGAAAAATGATATCGTAATTCTGCATCGGTAATTAATAGATAATCCGCAATGTCCTCAAAGCTTGGATAGTAGGTAAGTCGATGGGCAAAGGTGAGTTTGTCATTAATCTTTGCATCCATGTTATACCCGGCCTCCAGTGTAATCTCATCACTCGTGCCCTGCTGTTCAGTATACTTCTCATGAATCCCGGCAAGACCCAGCTCAGTAGCAAAATTGAATTGATCTGATTCCACCCACTGATATCCGGAACCCAGCCCGCCGATGATCCGCCGTTCCAGTTCAGCGATCCGGTCCTTCTCGTAGCTGCCCTTGCCGTACCAGTACCATTTTTCATTCCATTTACGCGAATACTTCCCGGCAAAACGAAGGTTGTCATCGGTTGTTTCTGTTTTATTTGATGAGGTATTCTCCTGCTGCTCAAAGCGATAGCGTGCTTCCGCTTCAATCGTGTCCTTGTCGGACTTCTTCTTCGCGGCCAGGCGCATGTTGATCGAATCCTGGTCATTGTTTCCGCGCTGCGCGGCAAAGTTCGCGGTAAAGTCACCCGTCCATTTCGGCTCGGTGTCTACCTTGGGCTTTTCAGCCGGCTTAGGGGCGGGCTTTGCCGCAGGGGCCTCTTTTGCAGGCTCCTGCTGATTGCCGACAGAAAAGGTTTGGATGTTCTCCTTGCTGATCGTAAGCTCACCGAGCATCGCGGATTGCAGAACAATCGCGCTGTCCGTCTGGTTGACAATCGTACCGCTGATCCGGTCACCGTTTTTCAGGATGATTTCATCGGCAGATACCGAAACCGCAAGACTGAAAAATACAATCAATGTCAATAGCTTGTGCAATGTTCTAAGATCCATATTAACCGCCTTTATCTGTTTGATTAGGATTTACGATTTCTATTGATACTAATCACGCAGTTCCTTTTGTCAAGGAAAACCACGGCAGTAATTTATTGTTGTATTTTTCAGATAAGAGAAAGTTTTGACTTTTTTAACGTCTATATTAAAAATGTCAAAATGAAAAAACTCGGCCTCTGAATAAATAAAATCAGTGCACGAAATCCTTCATTCTCCTGTATCTTCAATCACCAGTATCTCTGAAATCGTCGGTCCCTCGGAGGCGTTGTGCAGTTCAAGTCGCAGGCGGTCCGTGGTCACCGGGTCAAACCTAAGGTCTTTGTTGTGTCCAAGAGTGCCGCCCTGGGTAATGACCTTCCACTGCCCATCGACCATACCCAGCAGCTCAAATTTCTTCGTGCGGTTGCCATACTCCTCGTTGACAATCACCCGTGAAATCTGTTTCCTGCGGCCCAGGTCCACCTCGATCCAGGCTTCCTTCGTCCCCGTGTCTGTGGCCCAGCGGGTATCCTGCAATCCGTCAAAGGCCTTGTTTGCATCATACATCGGGTGATTTCCATGTACATTTGAGGCCGTCGCCTTGCACCCGGTCGCAATCGACTCGGGCATGGTTTCGATATACTCTAAAGTGGACGCATCCCGATCCAGTTCGAGGACCACGATCGTATCAATATCATCGCGGTCTCTCTCGTCAACAAAAATCGTAAGTGCATCGGCGTTGTTTTTAACCACCGGCCTGCCGCCGCTCATAAGGTATGCGTTTTCAATCTTCGCCGGCAGGGGGGGCAGCTCAATCGGGTGTTTTTCAAAATTGAGCAGGTGGATATAAATCTTATTTCCCTTATGCGTAGTCACCCCGTAATCCCACGGCTTATAGGGTCCGCCCCGGGTCGTATAGATCGACTCCCCGTAGAGTTTTAGCCACAGCCCCATCTCTTCGAGCATCTGAACCTGCAAAGGCTCAATCTCGCCCAGCGGTGAAGGCCCAACGTTAAACAGCATATTGCCGTCACCCCCCACGCAGTTGACCAATGTGCGAATACATTCCTTCAGCGGTTTGACCTTATCCTGCGGGTGCCACGACCACTGCCGGCCAATGGTGATACAGCTTTCCCACGGACGGTCGGGCTGAAAGGAACCAATCTTCTGTTCCGGGGTATCAAAGTCCGCCGGCAGGCCGCAGCGGTTATTGATCAAAATTCCCGGCTGGAGGGCCTTGATTTCTTTAAAGAGTTCTTCCGAGTCAAGCTGTCCTTTATGGAGCCCCAGCCCGTCAAACCAGATGATATCCACCTTGCCGTAATTGGTCAGCAAATCGCGAACATGCTGATGGTAATACTCGATAAACCGGTCATGGTTATCCGTCAGGTAATCCGGGTGCCGCCAGTCCGGCTGGGAGTAGTAAAAGCCAAGCTTCATATTGTGCTTGTGGCAGGCATCGGCAAGCTCCTTTACAATATCCCGCCGAAAAGGGCTGTGCCCGCTGGTAATCTTGTATTCTGTATTCGAGGCATCGAAGTTGCAGAATCCGTCATGGTGCTTCGTGGTAAACACAATGTAATGCATCCCAGCCGCTTTGGCGATCCGAACAATCTCCTCGGCGTCGTAATTCACCGGGTTAAAGATATAGTATAGATTGTCATACAGCTCAATCGGCAGCGTACCCCACTCCGGGCGTCCGCAGCCCGGACGCGGCATCTTCCGCGACCACGAAATCTCCCGCCCCGTCAGTGAAGACGGCCCCCAGTGAATGAACATCCCGAACCGAGCATTCATCCACCACTTCATTTTTTCCTCGGGCGGATTGCTTTGGCTCGTATTGCCTGAAAAAACGGTAGCGTTAACGGCGGCGGCCAGCAGTAAAACAACAATGATTCGCTTCATCATGATTTCTCCGGAAAGGTTGTGATTTCAATTGTTCAGATTATGTCACAAAGCATCCTGCGAATCAAGTATTTGCAGGATCAAAATCAAACTCTGCGATCAAAAACGTATGGTCGCTGGGCTTGGTCTTCGCCCGCGGCTCTTTGTCCACCTCGCAGGATACGCACGTCTCCGCCAGCGGCTTGGTCGCCATCACATAATCCAGCCGCCAGCCGATATTCCGTTTAAAGCCATTCGGAACGCGGTAATCCCAGAAGGTGTACAGCTCATCTTCCTCGTGCTTCTCGCGGAACGTATCCGTAAATCCCCATTCCTTTATCGCGTTGATTCCGTCAATCACCTCCTGGCAATAACACACCGAACCCCAGAGTTTCTCCGGATCATGCACATCCCGCTTATCCATCGCGGCGTTAAGATCCCCCACCCAGAGAATCGGATCATCCGGTGAGAAGTTTTTCACGAAATATTTTTTCAACCTCTCCAGCCACTTGAGCTTGTAAGCAAACATTTCCGATTTCGTATCCCTGCCCTGGGGAATATACGTATTGACGATTCGCACCGATCCAAGCATTCCGCTTGCCAGCCGCGTCGGATCCTTCGGGCTGCTGTTTAGGCCAAACGATACATCCTCCAAAGGCTCCTTCGAGATCAGCGCAACGCCGTTATACGACTTCTCTCCCTCAAACACGCAGCAGAGCCCCGCATCTTCGATCGCCTCCACAGGAAAATCCTTGTTCTGCGCCTTGGTTTCCTGGACCGCCAAAACATCCGGCTGATGCTGCTCATACCAGTCCAAAACAATATCCAGCCGTGAGCGGATGGAATTCGCGTTAAATGTCGCTACTTTCAACATTTGCAGTTGTATCCTTTACGTGTCAGTTTTGTCCTGTGCCCAGAGCAGCGTCTGCAAAAAGCTAAGCAAACTTTCCGCCCCCTGGTTTAAATTCACCGAATCAGGCTCGAGCCCATCATAACATCCCCCGCTGCGGGGGTCATAAAGCGGAATCCCGCAATCATTCTCGCCCAGAAACCACCCCGCCGCGCTTTGCAGCAGGGCGTTATACCTCGCATCTTTCGTTATCGAATACACCGTCCTCAGCATTCTCGCCGTGGAGACCGCCTCCAGCGCCTGCTGGTCGAACCTTGCCTTTTCCCCCCCGCGCGGCAGCCAACCGTCACACCCGACAAAGCTGAAATGATCCCCCTCAACCGTATTTTCCAAAAGGAAGTCGCAGGCTTCTTTTCCGGTATCTATGAATAGGTTATTTTCCACGATACGTCCCGCGGACATCAGCGCATCAGGCAAAATCGCGTTATCGTAGGTTATCATATCCTCAAACCACCGCCAGTTCTCATCCCTGCAGCCCTTATACATCCCCAAAAGCTCGTCCCCAATCTCCTGGACGATCGCGATGACCCTGCTGTCATCCGGATACCGCCGCAGGTACTCCTCCAGGGCGAATACACAATACGCCTTGCCGCGGATAGACTGCTCAGCAATCCGGTCCAGTGCCCGGTCAAACCGCTTTTGGATAATCGGAACATATTCCTCCATCGGCGGCGAAGCAATCACAGCCCCAAACGCCCACAGTGTCCGCCCGAATGCGTCATGATTCGGCTCATCGTTCCACCAGTTCCGGTTATAGTCCATGAAGTTTCTTACGTTTCCATCCTCAAGCTGGGCATGGCAGGTGAACGAAAGATAACGATTAAAAAGCTCCAGTGCCTCTGCTTTTGGGTGCCTCTGACAATAATCCGTCATGAACAAAGCTGCCCGGGCATTATCGTCTGTGCAGTAACCATGCTCCCGGTCCGGCAGGATGAATTTGGCATGCTGAAACAGGCCCGTATCGTCGGTCATCCTCTTCAAATGCAAAAGAGGTGGCTCTTTCGGGGCCAAAACGGCTCTGGGCTGGTTAGTATCAGGCATGATATGCTCTGCAAAAGTCCCTTATCAATGGTAAAAAAACGGTTTTCATCCATGTCGTTGAGTTAAGACAGGCTCAATCTACCAATTTTGTGCGGATTCGTCAACGACAATAGCCTGCCTGCTTTACACAGGCGAAAAAAAATAATATTAAGTCGCCTTTTCCTTGACAGGGTGCGTAAGTATATATAGACTAGTAATGTAATAGGAAATAAGGTGTTTATTTTCAGGGTATAAAATGATAATTATTTTAGATGTTAAGGGGGATGAATCATGAAACTATCTACAAGAAGCAGATATGGATTACGTGCAGCCCTCGAGCTGGCAATCGAATACGGCAACGGTCCACTTCAGATCAAGACCATCGCTCAGCGGGAAGGCATTTCAAACAAATACCTTGAACAGCTTGTCGCAATTCTCAAGTCCGCAGGTCTGGTTTTGAGTATTCGCGGGCCAAGGGGTGGATACATTCTTGCCAAACCCCCCGAGCAGATCAAGCTCAGAGAGATTTTTGAGACTCTTGAAGGGCCGGTAGTAGACATTGAATGTCTCGATACTCCGGATAATTGTGATCGCTGTGCGGATTGCATCACGAGGATGGTGTGGCTAAAAATTCAAAATTCCATAAAGGAAGTTCTCGACAGCATGAACCTTCAGGACCTCGTTGAGCAGACAAACGGCGCAAGCCAGTGCCTCAATTATCAGATTTAACGGGGCAGTTACAAAAAATCGGGTTATTCCCGATCGGACACAACGAGATTTATTACTTTAACGAACAGGAGAGTTGGATGGGCATTTACAAAGACATTACGGAAACAGCGGGGCGAACCCCACTCGTTCGCATAAACAGTCTCGGCAGCTCCGAGGCAACCATTCTCGCCAAGTGCGAGTCTTTCAATCCCTGCGGATCGGTCAAGGACAGAATCGCCGTTTCCATGATCGACGCCGCGGAAAAAGCCGGCAAGATCAATGAGGATACGGTCATTATTGAGCCGACCAGCGGCAATACAGGCATCGGCCTGGCCTATGTCTGTGCAGCAAGGGGGTATAAGCTCAAGCTCGTCATGCCCGAATCCATGAGTATCGAGCGGCGAAAGCTTCTGGCCTTCCTCGGGGCCGAGCTCGAACTGACCCCCGCAGCCGGGGGGATGAAAGGTGCCGTCGAGGCGGCGACAGAAATGGTCGAGAAAACGTCCAACAGCTTTATGCCCCAGCAGTTCATGAATCCGGCCAACCCTGACGTGCACCGCAGGACAACCGCCGAAGAAATCTGGGCCGATACCGACGGAAAAGTGGATATTTTCGTTGCAGGCGTAGGAACCGGGGGTACCATAACAGGGTGCGGTGAGGTATTCCGCCAGCGAAATCCGCAGGTGAAAATCGTCGCGGTCGAGCCCGTGGATTCGCCGATCCTTTCCGGCGGCGATCCCGGTCCGCATAAAATACAGGGTATCGGGGCGGGTTTCGTTCCGGACATTCTGGATACGAAGGTCTACGACGAGGTCTTCAAGGTATCCAACGAAGATGCCATGAACGCTTCCCGCGAAATGGCGAAAAAAGAAGGCATCCTCGGCGGAATCAGTGCCGGGGCGGCCCTGTACGCAGCGATTGAGATATCGAAACGCCCGGACAGCAAGGGCAAAAATATCGTTTTTATCATGTGCGATACCGGAGAGCGTTACATCTCTACGGAATTGTTTGCATGACCTGAGAAAAAGATACGTTGATAATTTGAATCGGGAAAAAATGGCTAACCACGACAACCACGATATACGCAAACTCGCCGAGCACCTCGTTGATACCTACGGTGACGAGACCGGTACGAATTTTATCGATGTAACCAATCTCCCGATGAGAGAACGGATACTCGAGATCATGGACCTGCTCGTCGAGCTTTTGTTCCCCGGCTATACCGGCAAGCGAATCGTCACGCGCGAAAATATCGACTTCATCGTCGGCGACATGCTCTGCACCGTCCGCGACATGCTCGTCGAGCAGATCGAGCTGGCCTTCCGCCACGACTGCCGCATTAAAAAGTGCGAAACTTGCGACTGCCGTGCCAAGTCGGCAGGCGTTACGCAAAAGCTGCTCGACCGTCTTGTCGATGTTCGCAACCTGCTAAAGTCTGACGTCCAGGCCGCCTTCGATGGTGACCCCGCAGCCAAGAGTCTCGAAGAGATCGTGATCAGTTACCCCGGCTTAAGCGCCATCGCGGTGCACCGCATCGCCCACGAGCTCTATCGGCTCGAAGTGCCGCTGCTGCCGCGGATCATGAGCGAAACCGCCCATTCCCGTACCGGCATCGATATCCATCCCGGCGCGACCATCGGTCCGCGTTTCTTTATTGACCACGGTACCGGCGTCGTCATCGGCGAAACGGCAAAGATCGGCTCGAACGTCAAGATCTACCAGGGCGTAACCCTTGGAGCCCTCAGCTTCCCCAAGGACGAACGCGGCCATGTCATCAAGGGCGGCAAACGCCATCCGACCATCGAAGACGACGTAACCATCTACGCCGAAGCCACCATCCTTGGCGATATCGTGATCGGAAAAGGTGCCGTCATCGGCGGGAACGCATGGGTCATCAAGCCCGTACCGCCAGGCGTTGTCATTGTGATGAATAAACCCGATTCCAAGATGAAACCCAAGCATTCAGAAACGTTGTCCGATGTCTTCAATGACGAAGGGGCTTTCATTTGAATGAGATCATCGAAAAAATTAAACAGCTTGCCAAAGAGCAAAACGCGGTCATCCTGGCTCATAACTACCAGGTGCCCGAGGTTCAGGATATCGCAGATTTCTGCGGGGATTCCCTGGGCCTGTCCGTCAAGGCCGCCGAGACCGATGCCGATACAATCGTCTTTTGCGGGGTCCGCTTCATGGCCGAAACCGCGAAGATCCTTTCGCCCGGCAAGCGTGTGCTTCTGCCCGCCGAACACGCCGGCTGCCCGATGGCACAGATGATTACCGCCGCCCAGCTCGCCGAATTTAAAGGCAAACACCCCGGCGCCCGGGTCGTCTGCTATGTCAATACGACCGCCGAGGTCAAGGCCCAGTCGGACTACTGCTGTACGAGCGGCAATGCCCTCGAACTGGTACAGTCCTTGCCCGAGGATAAATCCATCCTGTTCGTGCCGGACAAAAATCTCGGCGGATACATCAACGAAAAAACCGGCCGAGACATGGTCCTCTGGCCCGGCTATTGTTCCACGCATACCTGCATCCTGCTTGAGGATGTCCAGGACAGCCGCGCTGCTCATCCCGATGCCGTGCTGCTGGCCCACCCCGAGTGCAATAAGGACATCCGCGACGCGGCCGATTACGTCCTCAGCACCGGCGGCATGCTCAATCATGTACAAGAATCCGGCAAAAAACAGTTTATCATCGCCACCGAAGAGGGCATTCTGCATACCCTCAAAAAACAGAATCCGGACAAAGATTTTTATCCGGTCAGCAAACGGGCAGTCTGTCCCAATATGAAAAAGATCAGCCTCGAAAAAATCCTCTGGTCCCTCGAGAGCGGCCAGTATGAAATCCAGCTCGATGAAAATATGATGCGCGACGCAAAGCTTTCACTGGATCGAATGCTTGGCGTTTTGCCAGGCACAGGACCGAGTATACAAAAGAAGTGATGTTACAGTACGTTTGAAGATACCCATACCAAAAAGGGAGAAAATATATTATGAGTACACAGGAAAAACCATACAACATCGAAACGCTGGCGCTTCACGCCGGCCATGACGTTGACGCCGATACACTCAGCCGGGCGGTCCCGATCTACCAGACCTCCAGCTTTATGTTCAACGATACCGACCACGCCGCGGACCTCTTTGCGCTGCGTCAGTTCGGCAACATTTATACCCGCATCATGAATCCAACGACCGACGTCCTCGAAAAACGCCTGGCCGAAATGGAAGGCGGCATCGCCGGCCTGGCATTCAGTTCCGGAATGGCGGCAATCACCGCGGCACTGCTGACCATCACAAAGCAGGGCCAGCACATCGTGTCCTCCGCGAGCCTTTACGGTGGTACACATACCCTGTTTTGCCACACGCTAAAGAAAATGGGCATCGAGGTCACCTTCGTCGATCCGCGTCAGCCGCAGGATTTTGCAAAGGCGATCAAAGACAATACGCGATGCGTGTATATTGAATCGGTGGGCAATCCCCGAAACGATGTCCCCGATTTCGAGGCCATCGCGAAAATCGCCCATGACCACAAGATACCACTGCTCTGCGACAATACCGTAATGTCACCGATCATGTTTCGTCCTATCGAGCACGGCGTGGATATCGTGGTCCATTCGTGCACCAAGATCATCAACGGCCACGGCAACAGCATCGGCGGGATCATCATCGACTCGGGCAAATTCGACTGGGCCGCTTCGGGCAAATTCCCCGAGCTCGTCGAACCTGACGAGAGCTATCACGGCATGAAGTTCGTCGAAACGTTTGGCCAGCTCGCCTATATCATCAAGGCCCGCACCACGGTTCTGCGGGATACCGGGGCCTGCATGTCGCCGTTCAATGCGTTTTTGTTCATTAACGGGCTTGAGACGATCCATCTCCGCGCCCCGCGCCACAGCGACAACGCGCTGGCCCTGGCAAAATTCCTCGAAGCGCACGACGCCGTCTCCTGGGTCAATTACCCAGGCCTCGAATCGCATCCCGATCATGCAATGGCCCAAAAGTATCTGAAAAAAGGCCAGGGCGCTATCCTTGGTTTCGGCATCGCCGGCGGTGCGCAGGCGGGCATCAAATTCATTAACGCAGTCAAACTGGCCAGCCATCTTGCCAACATTCTCGACAGCAAGACCCTGGTCATCCACCCGGCAAGCACCACGCATCAGCAGCTCACGCAGCAAGAGCAGCTTGCCACCGGTGTAACCGAGGATTATATTCGTGTCTCGGTGGGTACGGAACATATTGATGACATTATTGCGGATTTTGACCAGGCCCTGAAACAGTCACAGGCCTGATGAACCGGTCACGATCCGTGTGAGTAGTAAATAAAAAGCTTATCCGGGAAGGGTAGTACCATGTGGGATTATACCGATAAAGTAATGGACCATTTTTTGAATCCCCGCAATGTCGGCACGGTCGAAGATGCCGACGCAGTGGGAGAGGTTGGCTCACTGGCCTGCGGTGACGCCCTGACCCTGACATTCAAGCTTGATGAAAACGGCCGTATCGCGGATGCGAAGTTCAAAACGTTCGGCTGCGCATCCGCGGTAGCGTCCTCTTCGATTCTTACCGAGTTGATCCGCGGTATGACCATCGAACAAGCCGCCGCCGTGACCAACAAGGACATCGTAGAAAAACTCGGCGGCCTGCCCGATCAGAAAATGCACTGTTCCGTCATGGGCCAGGAAGCCCTCGAAGCGGCCATCGATGATTATTACAAACGAAAGGGCGGAACCCCGCCGAAGAAACACGAGGCCAAAATCCTCTGCGCCTGCATGGGCGTTACCGAGGACGAGGTCCGCAAGGTCGTCTCCGAGAACAACCTCCACTCCGTCGAAGAGGTCACCAACTACTGCAAGGCCGGCGGAGGATGCGGAAAATGTGCCGGAGATATCGAACGCGTGATCCAGGACGTACAGGGCGGTTTCTTCACCGAGTCCGAAGAAAAGAAACCTGAAAAAAAGAAAAAACGCCTGAGCAACATCGAAAAAATCCAGCTCATCCAGCAGACCATGGAAGAGCAGATTCGCCCGGCCCTGCGTGCCCACGGCGGCGATATCGACCTGATCGATGTCGAAGGCAACACCGTTATCGTCGCCTTCCGCGGCATGTGCGCACAGTGCAAGGTCTCGCAGTTCACGATGCAGCAGGTCGTTGAAGCGAAACTCAAAGAATTTGTCAGCGAAGAGATCCGGGTCGTCGAAGAGCCCGGCTCCTCTGAATCATAAAGGAAACGGGGACAGCAATGAAAATGGAACTGTCAGCAAATAACAAAAACGTGATCTACATGGACAACAACGCGACCACGCGCGTCGCCCCGGAAGTCGTTGAGGCCATGACGCCGTTCTTTTGCGATTATTACGGCAATCCGTCCAGCATGCACTCTTTCGGCGGCCAGGTCGAGAAATACATCTCCGAGGCCCGCGAAAGTGTCGCCAATCTTCTCGGCTGCCGCCCCGACGAGATCATCTTCACAAGCTGCGGTACCGAGAGTGACAACGCCGCCATCCGCGGCACGCTTGAGGTTCACCCGGAAAAGAAAAAGATCGTGACCACCCGCGTCGAGCATCCCGCGGTGCTCAGCACCTGTCTGGCCCTCGAAAAGCACGGCTATCACGTTCACGAAGTCGGTGTAGACCGCGCCGGCAATCTCGACATGAACGAACTCAAAGACGCCATCGATGAGAATACCGCTGTCGTGTCCGTCATGTGGGCCAATAATGAAACCGGCGTAATCTTCCCCGTTGAGGAGATCGCACAGCTTTGCCGTGAAAGAAAAGTCATATTCCATACCGATTCCGTCCAGGCCGTCGGCAAGATCCCCTTTAGCCTGGCCAACAGTTCGATTGACCTGCTGAGCATCTCCGGCCACAAGCTCCATGCCCCCAAGGGCGTCGGCGTGCTTTATGTCCGCAAGGGTACCCGCGTTGCTCCCTTCATGCTTGGCGGACACCAGGAGGCCAACCGCCGCGCAGGTACCGAGAATGTACCCGGTATCGTCGGCCTTGGTGCGGCCTGCCGCCTGGCTCGACAGAATCTAAAAGACGAAAACACCCGAGTCAAGGCCCTCCGCGATGACCTCGAGAAAAAGATTCTCGCCAACTGTCCTGACAGCTTTGTCAATGGCGGCGGTGCCGAACGTCTGCCCAATACCGTGAACGTCAGCTTCGAGTACATCGAGGGTGAGGCCATCCTGCTGCTGATGAACAAGCACGGCATTTGCGCCAGTTCCGGCTCGGCGTGTACCTCGGGCTCACTGGCTCCGTCACACGTCCTCCGCGCGATGGGCGTGCCCTTTACTGCCGCCCACGGTTCGATCCGCTTTAGCCTGAGCATTTACAATACGCAGGAGGAAGTGGATTTCGTTGCCGAGAAAGTGCCCTTCGTGGTCAACCGCCTGCGGGAGCTGAGCCCCTTCGTCAAAACGGCCTGATTGCTTTACACGGAAAATACTTGCCCGCCTTCAGGTTTTGGGGTATTGTACCTCTTTTACTCTTAGGAGAAAGTGTATGCTTGGGGCTCCTTGGTCCATAGAATTCGGTTTAACAGCGGCGATTATCGCGATTTTCCTCGCGATGTCGTTTTTCAGCGTATCGTGGCTGATTCGTATTCGCACCTGCCTGGCAATCGCAGTCGGCGCCTTCGTCATGGGCTACCTCGCCTGGCCGATGGTAAAGCCCTTTTACCCCGGTTCGGCGGTATCCTTTTTCCAGGGCGACATCTCCACCCCCGAAGCGGTCATCCTGGTCGTACTGGCATTTATCGTCGGTTTTGTCGGGTATTTCGCCTCTTACCCCTACGGCACCCGGATCGCGCTCTTAGCCGTACCAGCCGGGATGTGCGTCTGGTCCTTCCGCGGCGGGGCCATGAGCGACCTGCTTCGTCTCAATCACACCTTTGAAGATCGTTTAAGTGTATATTCCGCCCTCCGCTGGGAAGGCGTTTACTGGCTCCTGCTGGCCCTTGCCGGAGCTCTCGGGGTCATGGTAGCCTCCTTTATCATCCAGCCGCGCGGCATGAAACGCGTAGAAGATGACCAGATCAACTTCAAAAAAGAGAATATCACCCAGATTGCCATCGCCTTTTTCGTCGGTATCGTCGTCGTCCACGTAGCCATGATGCTGCTGATTCAGGATGTCCGCATGTACGACCAGGAGCTCAAAACGGTCATCGGTCAGCCGGAAAAGGCCCAAATCGCCTTTGGCGTACTCGTTGCCTTCGGCTTGGCCGCGTTTTTGATAAAGCTTTTCCTCAAAATGAGTTATATCATTCCAGCCCTTGGCTCCGCCCTGTATGTCTTCGTCGGCTACAAGTTCTCCGCCCGGCCGGATGTCATCGAATACATGGCCGCCCAATGGCCCGTATCCTTCTATCCCATGGCCGTGGCCGGCGTCTTACCCATCGAGATCGTCTCCTACGGCGTCATCGGCTCGATCACAGGCTACTGGATCGCGATCAAATATGACCAGTGGCGAAAAGAAGAAGCCGCCGCCAACAACAGCAACAGCGAATGATCCTTTTCCTGAAGTTTGGGACATCTGTTTGTGTTTCTGATACAAAAGTTGATCTTTGTCCAAAATTTTTAGGGAAAAATTTCACAATTTTTTAGCGTTAAAAAGTGATTTTTACGTTTTTCTACATTTCCCATTTTCACACACCCGAACCCAGGAAAAAGTACAGCGTAAGAAAGCTGTACAATGTGGACAGAATCCATCTTCTGTATAAGTGTCTGTCAATAATAGACTTATTCGATAGGGATTTCGGTGTTTTTTTTGTGGAAAAAAGTGGAAAAAAAGTTCTTCTTTCCCGGCCCAAAAACGCCGAATAACACTGTACCGCCAAGTGAAGGGCGGCAAATTGTTGGATTTTTTTCAATTTGTATTGCAAAAGGAATGGAATTATAAGATGATGGTTTTCAGTGGGTTAGCTATCAAACAGACTGTTGGGAGAGCTTTCCCGGCCAGCAGAAGAAGGAGTCGAATATGTTGGTCTTGAGTAGACAGAAGGACGAGTCAATCGTCATTGGCGACGATGTAGAAATCACGATTGTTGATGTTCGCGGCGACAAGGTCCGCCTCGGTATCAATGCCCCCCGTGAGATCAGCGTGCACCGTAAAGAAATTTACAACGCCATCCAGAAGGAAAAGGCCCAAAACGGTGGAACTTCCCCAAAGAATGACCCATCCGCTGATCACGGTTCCAATGGAAAACCCGCAGTGGAAACCAAAAAGGAAAAGGCTTCCTAAACAGGTAAAAACGCGGTTATCAGGTGTGTTATCCAAACATTCCCGGGATCTCTTCATTTCCCGGAATTTCTCTTCCCATTTCCAGCGATCAATTTACACGTACAGGTCGATCACCAGCCCCAGCGGTGGAATATCAAACGCGAAATACTGCCCCAGCTTCTTGAAAAACCGAAGCTTATCAAAATTCCCGTTATCATCCTGGGCCGCGTTGAGCAGCTCTTCCAGGATCTCCGGGTGAAACTTTCCTTCTGCACCAGCCCATTTCCGGCTCTTTTTAGACCTGGATTTGCTGGATTTTGATCCGCCCGCCTCCCGGGCCTTCCGAGACGCATCGGCCCCGGCCTGCTCGCTCAGAACAGGAGAATCGATCACCCTGCAATCCACGTGTTTGATCATCTTAGCTCCATACATACATTGTAGACATAATAATATCCTTATCGAAACAACGTCCGAAAACTTAAACACAAATTCCGATAATATTTTCATTTTTTTCAAAAAATCGCAAATCGCCGATATTATCGGACCCTGCCTGCCCAATCGCCCCTTGTCCCTTGCATTCTGCCCGCTGGGGTCGTATAATCCCGCTTTTCAAATGCCCCATCCGGATGGGCGGACATGTGAACCATTGATAAGGATGTATCATGCAGATATTGCCAGCCATTGATTTACGCAGCGGAAAATGCGTTCGGCTCATCCAGGGCCGCTACGACCAGCAGATCGATTACGACAGCGACCCGACCGCCCCGGCCCGCAAATTCGCCGATGCAGGCGCCCAGATCCTCCATGTCATCGACCTCGACGGTGCCAAGGCCGGCCGAAGCGAAAACCGAGACGCCGTCAAGAAAATCGTTGAAAGCGTAAAGATACCCGTCGAGCTCGGCGGCGGCATCCGCAATGAAGACACCATCCGCGACATGCTCGAAACCGTCGGCGTTTCCAGGGTGATTCTCGGCACCGCGGCGATCAAAAATTTCGCATGGCTTGAAGAAATGGCCGCCAAATTCCCCCGCAAGGTCGTCCTCTCCGTCGACGCCAAGGGTGCCAAGATCGCCACCGAGGGCTGGACCGAAGATTCCGAGTATCAACTGATCGACCTGGCGAAAAAAGCCGCCGCACTGCCCCTGGCTGCTATTATTTACACCGATATCGACAAGGACGGCATGCTCGCCGGCCCCAACCTCGAACGCACAAAGGCCCTGGTCGAAGCGGTGGAGATGGATATCATCGCCGCCGGCGGTGTCACCCGTGTCGAGGACGTAAAAAATCTAGCAGCGGTCAACGTTGCAGGCGCTGTCATCGGCAGGGCACTCTATGAGGGAACAATCACAATCGAAGACGCCCTGGCCGCTGCGGGTTAAAAAAAAGGGCCTGCTGTAAACATTGAAAAAAGATTTCATTTACAGTGATTTTGCATGCGAATAGTATGCATGCATAAATAGTCAATGGATTACACTCTCAGGAGGCGGGTTATGGACAGGAACGTATTGATACTTGCAGCACTGGTTTTTCTAACGCAGGCGGCGTTTCCAGCGGTCATTACCGTAGACCCATCCGGCAGCGGCGACTATACAACCATCCAGGAAGCGATCGACGCTTCCTGGCATGGCGATACGGTCCTCGTCAATCCCGGCGTGTACAGGGAGGATATCTACTTCAACAACCGGGCGATTACATTGACCGGACTCAATCCGGATGATCCCGGCATTGTAGCTGAAACCGTGCTGCTGGGTACAGTCATTTTCGACTTCCTCGAAGACCCCAACTCCGTCCTGACCGGATTCACTGTAACCGGCATTTACCCCGTTCCCGAAAGCCTCGGCTACGGCCCGTCCGATGTCATCCCCATCTGCACCGAATCCGGCAAACAGGAGATCCCCGCTATCGATGCCGATGTGATCGTCTGGGAAGACTCCCGCAGCGGCAGCCGCGATGTGTACGCCTACGACCTCTTCGCAGGCCTGGAAATCCCGGTCTGCACGGATACCGCCAACCAGTCCTCCCCCGGCATCTCCGGAGACATCATCACCTGGCAGGACTACCGAAACGGCAATAACGACATTTACGGCTACAATCTCTCCGCCGGCCAGGAACTCGAGGTCTTCAAGCATCCAGCCGAGCAGTATTTCCCCGCCATTTCCGGGAACATTGTGGTATGGGTGGACTCCCGAAACGGCAACAGCGATATTTACGGATGCGACCTTACCGAGGGCGTGGATTTCCCGATCTGCACGAATGAATTTAGTCAGACCTACCCAGCCGTATCCGGCAATATCGTCGTCTGGCAGGATGACCGCAACGGCAACCCGGATATCTACGGGTACGATCTTAGAACCGAGCAGGAGTTCGAGGTATGCCTCAATACCTCAAACCAGTTTTACCCGGCCATCGATGGCGATATCATCGTCTGGCAGGACGGCCGCAACGGCAACTGGGACATCTACGGCTACGATCTCTACCTCGCAAGCGAATTTCCCGCCTGTACATTCACCGGCTCCCAGACCAACCCGGCCGTGCACGGCGATACCATCGTCTGGCAGGATGCCCGCGGAGACAGCGTCGATATCTATGCCTATAATCCCTTCACCCAGCAGGATTTCTCTATTTTCATCGACCCCAACGATGCGACCTATCCCGCCATATACGAAGACATGATCGTCTGGACCCAGCAGGAAAATATCGCCGCCTCCTTCGGATCATCGTCCCGGCTCGGCGTGGTTTGCTACTTTGCCGGCCCGACAATCGAGAAGAACCGATTCGTACACCTCGTCTCAGGGGTAGAGGGCGACTACGGTGCGGCCCCGTACATAGCCGAAAATGAATTCGCATACAACGACTGGGCCTTGGTCGGCCTCGAAGGCGAGATCCGAAACAATACGATCACGAAGTCCGCATCGAGCGGAATCCTCGCATGCAAGGGGACCATCGCGGACAATACCATCACCCAGAGCCAGCGAAGCGGGATCAAAGACTGCAACAGCCTGATCACAGGCAATATCATTACCGAGAACACCATCTACGGCATCGAAAACCACATCGGCGACATAGAAGGAAACACCGTTTCCAGCAATGCCTCCTTCGGTATCCGGACCGCCAGCGGCACGATCCTGAACAATACCATTTCGGACAATGCAAACTCGGGCGTATCAAACGCCGATGGCCTGATCCAGGGCAATCTCATTACCGGCAATGAGGGCGCGGGCATCGTTGAGCAAAGCGGGACGGTCTATGCCAATACCATTACCGGTAACAGCGGAAGCGGTGTCGATTCCTCCAGTGCCCAGGTTCGCGAGAATGAAATCCTCGATAACATCGGCAACGGCGTTTCCAACTGCACTGGCCTGGTCTCGGGCAACACTATCAGCGGCAACGCCAACGGCATTACCATGTGCGACACCCAGATCCGCGACAATGTGATCTCCGGCAACGTTTTAAACGGTGTCTCCGGCGGCGGGGGTACGTTAGCTTCAAACCTGATCGCCGTAAACGCAAGCTGCGGGGTCATCGTATTTGATGGCGACGTGGAAAACAACGTCATCGCCGCCAACGGGGCCGACGGTATCAACAGTTCGACGCGAGTAGTGAACAATACAGTCGTCGAGAACCTCGGCAACGGCATAGCCAATTGCAGCGGTACCGTAAAGCACAACATCATTGCGTATAACCAGGGCAAGGGCATCTACGGTGCATCCGCGAACAGCTACAACTGCTTCTGGCAGAACACCGCCGGCAACTTTTACGGCAACTATGCCAAAATTGGAGACATGTACAACGATCCCCAATTCGTCGCACTGGGCAGCCTAAGCGGCGAAATCTGGACACCCGGCGATTACCACCTGCAGTCGCAGTACGGCCGCTGGGATGAAGTTGCGCAAAGTTGGGTAACTGACGCCCAGACCAGCCCCTGCGTCGATGCCGGCGATCCGGCCGATGGGATCCTATATGAACCCAATCCAAACGGGGCCCTGGTCAACCTCGGGGCCTTTGGCGGCAGCGAATACGCCAGCAAAGGAGCGGCAATGGGCCCGGAACCCGGTACTCCGCCTGGTGAAGAGGGAATTTGCGTAAATAGGCCCGAGTTGGACACCAACGGTGACTGCCGGGTCGATTACGAAGATTTTCTCGATTTCGCCGCCCAGTGGATGCAGTGCGGATTTGAGGACCCTAACGATTGCTGAGGCCGAAAGTTCAGTGAAAACAGTCCTGGAAGCTAATCCCGATTTTTCTTTACAGAGAGGCTCTTTTGGGTTATGCTAATCCCGGTTCTTTCAGGTATGATAACATGGTGGATATTCAGCAGCAGATAACTTATTGGCAGGACGGCTCAAACGAAGATTTTGAAGCAGCAAAGGAATTAATTGCCAATAGCAAAATTCGACATGGGATGTTTTTCGCCCATCTGGCGGTGGAAAAATTGTTAAAGGCAAAAGTGTGTGCCGTGACAAATAAACTTGCCCCACGCATTCATAACCTCGTGAGGCTTTCACAAATTGCTGAATTGACAGTACCTGACAAAATTTTTGATTTTCTGGCAGAGATGAATGCCTTTCAATTAGAGGGAAGATATCCGATGCCTTCATATGATACAATGAAGAAAAATGAAGCTGAAAACTACCTTTTAAGAACAGGTGAGGTGCTCGAATGGTTGAGTCAGCAATTTTAAACAGTGTAGGGCAGTACCTGCAGACCGTGGCCGGCACCGGGGTGAATGTAAGTTTTGGTGTAATCTTCGGCTCCTGTGTCAGCGGAACCGCTGATGAGATGAGCGATATCGACCTGGTAGTTATTTCGCCGGATTATGACGGCATCATTTCCCGTGAGCAGATTGCCCATCTCTGGCGAATTGCCGCTCGGGTGGACAGTCGAATTGAACCGATTCCGTGCGGGGCGGTCCAGTGGCAGCAGGATCAATCCAGTGCGATACTTGAGATCGCGAGAACCGCAGGCCAGCGGGTAAATGCGGCATAAATGGAGTTGCGATGGAATCAGATCGAACAAAAGAAGTAACAGAGGCAATCGTGAGGGCAAAGCGCGCGGGACTGACATCTGAGGATGTGGACGAGGCGATTGCAAAAGTGCAGAGAAACAAAAGAAACACTAATTAAGTAGAAAGCGTTTTAGGTATCTTTCAATCTACTCCCACTCGATTGTCGCCGGGGGTTTGGAGCTGATGTCATACACCACGCGGTTGACCCCGCGGACCTCGTTAATGATCCGGCTGGCAATTCGCCCGAGCACTTCGTGAGGGATATGCGAAAAATCGGCGGTCATAAAATCGGTTGTATCCACAGACCGCACCGCGATCAAATTCTCGTAGCTGCGTTCGTCGCCCATCACACCCACCGTCTCGATCGGTACCAGCACAGCCAGCGTCTGGCTGACCTTGCGGTACAGGTCCGCCGCGCGGATTTCTTCGATCAGGATATTATCCGCCTCGCGCAAAATCGCCAGCCGGGCCTCGGTTACATCACCGATCACGCGAACCGCCAGCCCCGGACCCGGGAAGGGGTGTCGCCAGACCAGTTGTTCGGGCAGGCCCAAATGCTCGCCGACCAGGCGTACTTCGTCCTTGAAGAGGTCCCGAAGGGGCTCTACGAGCTTAAAACCGAGCTTTTCGGGCAATCCGCCTACATTATGGTGCAGCTTGATATTGGCTGCGAGGTTGCCGTCCTTGTTGCCGGACTCGATCACATCCGGGTAGAGTGTGCCCTGCGCGAGAAAATGGGCATTTTCGATCTGTTTTGCCACCGAATCAAACGCCTCGATGAACTCCGCACCGATGATTTTTCGCTTCTGCTGGGGATCAGTCACGCCGGCCAGCTTGCTCAAAAACTGTTTCGACCAGTCCACAACCCGCAAATCGAGCTTAAAATGCCCCTTAAACATCGATTCTACGCTCTCACGCTCGTTTTTACGCAGCAGACCGTTATCGACGAAAATGCAAGTGAGCTGATCGCCGAGGGCCTTGTGGAGCAACGCGGCGGTAACGGACGAATCCACGCCGCCGGACAGGCCGCAGACGACGCGGGCGGTGCCGACCTGCTCGCGGACTTTTTCGACGGTTTCAGTGACAAAATCGGCCATTTTCCAGTCGCCTTTGCACTGGCAGATCGAGTACAAAAAGTTCTTGATCATCTCGTTGCCGCGCGGGGTGTGGGTGACCTCGGGGTGGAACTGGACGCCGAAAAACCGCGATTTAATGTGTGAAACCGCGGCATACGGGCATGTGGGCGTTTTGGCCAGCGAGGCAAAATCGCTGCCGAGCTCGTTGACCTGGTCGCCGTGGCTCATCCAGACGGTTGTCTGGCCGGAAAGATTCTCGAAAAGGCCGCTGCTGGTAGTGATATTGAGGGCTGTGCGGCCGTATTCGCGCGATTCGGCGGGGTGGATATCCGCGCCGAGGACTTTGCAGCCGTACTGCATGCCGTAGCAGATGCCCAGAATCGGTACGCCGAGGTTAAAGATTTCGTTGTCGCAGGCGGGGGCATTTTCTGCGTAAACACTTGCAGATCTACCAGCCCACCGTCCCAGCCGAAAAACTCGCACAGCTCGGCGTCAAG
>CAYVUI010000066.1:0-15779 GCA_964454745.1 uncultured Pirellulales bacterium
GGAAACAGTTTCGACCGATTACGATACGTCGGACCGGCTGTACTTTGAGCCGTTGACGTTTGAGGATGTAATGAACATTGTCGAGAAGGAAAAGCCTTTCGGTGTGATCGTCCAGTTTGGCGGGCAGACGCCGCTCAAGCTGGCGACCGCGCTGGAAGAGGCGGGAGTTCCGATTATCGGCACCAGCCCGGACAGCATCGACCGGGCCGAGGACCGCAAGCGGTTTAACAAGCTCGTCGAAAAGCTAAAACTCACACAGCCCTTTAGCGGCACCAGCCGAACGTACCCGGAGACGGTTTCCATTGCGAACGACCTCGGCTACCCGCTGTTGATTCGGCCTTCATTCGTGCTTGGCGGCAGGGCGATGGAAATTGTCTATGACGAAGAGTCGCTTGAAGCGTGCGTTAAAGAGGCGATCAAGGCCTCCGGCCGGCATCCGATCCTGGTCGATAAATTCCTCGATGACGCGACCGAGCTGGATGTGGACGCGATTTGTGACGGCCGGCAGGTGGTCATCGGCGGCGTGATGGAACATATTGAAGAGGCCGGTGTGCACTCCGGTGACAGTGCCTGCTCGCTTCCGCCTGTGACGATTGGCGGCGACCTGCTCAGGGAGATCAAGCGGCAGACGAAGGAACTGGCCAAAGAGCTCAACGTCCGCGGGCTGATCAATATCCAGTTCGCGGTGAAGGATCAAACGATTTACATTCTCGAAGTGAATCCGCGTGCCTCTCGGACGATTCCGTTTGTCAGCAAGACCATCGGCGTTCCGCTGGCCAAGCTGGCGGCCAAGATCATGGCGGGCAAGACACTCGAAGAACTCGGTTTTACGAAGGAAGTGGATCACCCTCATTATGCAGTCAAGGAAGCGGTTTTCCCGTTCCTCAAGTTTCCGGGTGTGGATGCGGTACTCGGGCCTGAGATGCTCTCGACCGGTGAGGTGATGGGGATTTCGGATAAATTCGAGATTGCGTACGAAAAATCGCAGACCGCTTCGGGCAACCGGCTTCCGGTCGAAGGGACGGTTTTCATCAGCGTAAAAGCCCGCGATAAGAAAAAGACAGTGGAAGTGGCCCGCGAACTTTCAGGGCTTGGCTTTAAGATCGTCGCCACGCGGGGAACGCATGCGGAACTGGAAAAGAACAATGTGCCCAGCGAACTGGTGCTCAAGGTCATCGAGGGCAGGCCTAATATCGAGGATCTGATTATCAACGGCGAGATCGACCTGATTATCAATACGACCGTCGGTAAACAGTCGTTGCTGGATTCATTCAGTATTCGTCGCAGTGCCCTCAATCAGGGTGTGCCATACATGACGACGATTCGCGGCGGAGCGGCGGCGGCAAAAGCGATCGCGGCCAAACAGGCCCACGCCATCGGTGTGCAGGCGATTCAGCAGTATTACGAACAAAACCAACAAGGAAAGAATGGAGGCAGCCGGTGAAGGGAATTCTTCTGCTGGAAGATGGAACGGTTTTTCAGGGAACAGGCTTTGGTGCCGAGGCAACCTGCTGCGGCGAGGTCGTTTTCAATACGTCCATGTCGGGCTACCAGGAGATTTTGACCGATCCGTCGTATCATGAGCAGATCGTGACGATGACGTATCCGCAAATCGGCAATGTCGGGACCAACGCGCTCGATACCGAGAGCCGCAAAGTCTTCGTTTCCGGTTTTATCGTTCGGGAGAACTGCCCGCGGCCGAGCAACTGGCGAAGCGAACAGAGCCTGGGCGACTATCTCAGCGACAGCGGTGTTGCCGGGCTCGAAGGCATCGACACTCGTGCGCTGGTGCTGCATATCCGTGAAAAGGGTGCGATGCGTGGCGTGATTTCTACACAGGGCCTTACCCAGAAGGAGCTTCGCGAAAAAGTGGAAGAATACCCGGGCCTGGTCGGCAGGGATATTGTTCAGAAAGTCACCACAAAAAAAGCATACGACTGGGACAAGGGCGTTATAGATGTACTTGCCGATAAGCAGCGTCTGGACGAGCCAAAGTATAACGTAGTGGCATACGATTTCGGAATCAAGCAGAATATCCTTCGCCTGCTGCGGTCCTACGGCTGCTCGGTAAAGGTCGTGCCGGCCAAAACCCCGGCAAAGGATGTGCTGGCCATGAACCCGGACGGCGTATTTCTGAGCAACGGCCCCGGCGATCCGGCCCCGGTGCAGTACGCGGTCGAGTCGATCCGGGAACTTTTGGGCAAGGTGCCGCTGTTTGGCATTTGCCTGGGCCACCAGCTTCTTGGCCTCGCTCTGGGCGGGACGACGTATAAGCTCAAATTCGGCCACCGCGGCGCTAACCAGCCGACCCAGAACCTCCGGACTTCTGCGATTGAGATCACTTCGCAGAATCACGGCTTCTGCGTGGACATGGATTCACTCAAAGACTGCGACCTGGAAGTGACACACATGAACCTCAACGACGATACCGTCGAGGGGATCTCCAGCCCGTCGCTCAATGCCTTCAGTGTACAGTATCACCCTGAGGCGTCACCGGGTCCGCACGATTCGCTGTACCTGTTTGATGAATTTGTCTCGATGATGGCTTCGCGGTAAAGACCGACTGGGTCACTGCCGTATCTTTTCGATTAGCATTTTCTTGTGCTTTTTGATCCAGTCGCACTTGCGCAGGATCATGTAGAGGAAGGCGTTTCCGGTGTGCTTGCCGAACAGCCCCGTTGCCGCGATGGGCAAAACCGATTCCGCGATCATGGTCTCGATCGTCAAGTCCGGCAGGGCCTCTTTCATGTCCGGCTCGATATACAGAACCTGCTGGTAGCCCTGTGTAAACGCTGCCATCCGCCCGGCATCGATGTGGTCGGGCCATTGGGCCGGGTCGGGCGAGCCGGCCGTGATCGAAAACTGGAGAATCCCGTTGCCGACGTCACAAACGGACGGCGCGATTTTGACCGAATCAAAATCAAACACCGCGGCGACCTGGTCCTCACGAAACAGCATATTGCCCGGATGGTAATCGCTGTGGATAATCTGAACGGGCCATTCGTCATAGCCAAGCTGGTTGACCAGCACCGCGCTGTGGTTGTAATGTTCGAGCAGACGTGAGGTAATCTCCTCAATCGCGGGAGTGGATTTGAGTATCTCCCTGAGTTCGTGGATACTGGATTCGGAATTTTTCTTCTTTACGGTTTGCGGGATGGATTTGAGGTATTTGCGAACCGGGATGCTGTCATGATAGGTCGCCTTGAGCGTGTCCCATTTGAGCTGAAAATCCACAATCGCTTTGTGAAATTCCCCAAGGGCCTTTCCCGCTGCGGCCGTCTGAGAGTTGGACAGATCAAAACGGCTGCCCTCGATAAAATGGAACAGCTCATAAACATGCCGCTCATAGTGTACGGAGGAATCCTCCTTTTTCGTTCGCACGATCCCCGGAACGGGAAACCCTTTTTCTTCCAGGTGAATCTGGATCGAGTGCGAAAAGCCCACGTGGTAGATATCATCCTTGCCCCGGGGACGGCGTTTGAGCAGGAAATCCCCATTGCGGGTCTTGATGAGTTTTTTGGGAGCGCGGGGATTGCCGATACGCAGGTAGCTTGTCGATTCGACCTGGGAAAGCTGGTATTGCTTCAATACGCTTTCGAGTTCTTCATTTTTAAAAACGGCACCGCCGCGGGACATGTCCGTACATCCTGTAATTGAATATCGTCTATAAAAGGATTATAGCAAAACGAGGTGCAAAAGTAAACGGGAATTCAGGATTGCCGATTGGGCCGTGCTGTCAGGCGTTTTTCATCGCCATAAACAGGATGATCAGGGTCAAAATCAGGCACAGGGCACCGAGGATCACTACGCCGACGCGATACTTCGTGATTGTCTGCTCGGAGTAGACCGTTTCTTCCGGCGAGGCGGCGATGGGATAAATCTCCTCGCCTTCCTGGAGCTTGGCCAGATCCCCCATGTCGAATTTCTGCCGAGCGAGGATAGGCGGTTTGCCTTCGCGGACTTCCTTGAGATCGATCAGCAGTTCTTCCATATCCTTGTAGCGGTCATCGGGCGATTTGGCCATCATCACTTCGATCACTTCCGCGATCCCCGCAGAAAGCGCGGTGTTGAGGTGATCGGGTGGGATAAGATTCTCCTTGAGGTGCTTTTTCATTACTTCCGAGGGCGTGCCCCCGTCGAAGGGCACTTTGCCTGTCAGCATGTGATACAGCGTGGCGCCGAGGGCATAGATATCCGCCCGGCCATCAATATTCACCTCGCCGCGGATCTGCTCAGGGGCGATATAATACGGCGTGCCAAATGCCTTGCCCGCCTCGCTTTTGGCCGCGTCAACATCCGAAACCGCACGTGCCAGGCCCATGTCCGCGAGCTTGACGACGCCTGCGGTGTTAATCATGATATTCTTGGGCTTGACATCGCGGTGGATCAGTCCCTGGTTATGGGCGTGCGAGAGGGCGTTGGAAAGCTGGATCATGATGTCGATGGCTTCTTTTTCATCGAAGATATATCCCTTGGACAGGTCATCGTAGAGCGTCTTGCCTTCGACGTATTCCATCACAAAATAGTACAGGCCGCCCGCTTCGCCAACATCGATCGCCTGGACAATATTGTTATGATTCATCTTCGCAGCCAGTTTTCCTTCTTTGTAAAACCGGCGGATATAGTCGGGTTTTTCCGTAAACCGGCGGGGCAGCACCTTTACCGCAACCGTGCGGTCCAGCGAGATCTGCTTGGCCTTGTACACGACCGCCATCGCACCGGAACCGAGCTTGGAGATTACCTTATAGCCGGGAATCTTGTGGGCGGAGTCCTTTGCGTCCGTGATATGACTTTTAAGACGCTGTGCCTGGCTTTTGGTAAGGTAGCCCTTTTTGAGAAGTTCATCTTCGATAGTAGCCGGATCGTCCTTGCCCTTGGCACGGATCTCGTCGAGGACTTTCTGCAGTTCCTCGTCCGTGCAGAGGTTTTGTTCAATGGCCATTCGGCCAAACATCGAATCATAGTTGGTTTCAGCCACGTTCGTATTCTCCGGCATCCTCAATGTTTTTTTCGGTGTTATGGCTGTTACTGGTTTCATAACACTGGGACGGTGCAATTATCTTTGGAAAAAGGTTTATGTCAAAGAAAAACTGTCGGATATCCGAGCAAAGATGACATTTTGAGGCATAAGTCGGTTTCGCAGCATATCCGTGTTCCACAGCCATGTCCATCAGCCCGGCCGGGCCGCGGTGGAAGAGAGTCTCGATCAGCGGTTCCCGGGAAGGATCAAAGTGTTCCCACAGTTGATCGAGGTCCGTTTCGTTTACGTTTCCGATTACGATGCCCGAACACTGACCCGAAAAGACATTGCCCAGCGGGTCAATATGTACGCCTTTGGCGTTGCGAAAAGAATCCGCACAATTTTGGCAGGCCAAATCTTCGATGGTTTTCTGCGGGGCAAGCTGAGCCAGCATTTTGGAAGCTTTCCCGGTAAATCGGCAGGGATCATCCAGTAGTGCCTGACGCAGCCGCTCTTCGCGCGGAATTTTCTCAGAGGGGATGAAGTCAGGATCGAGATATTTTTCCCATCTTACCATGGTTCTTTCCGGGCCGAGAATTTCTTTCGCAATCTCGGCAAGTGTAATCACGTTTTCTCTATCAATGTATTCGGCGTGAAAGGGATCAAAGCTTATCTTGAGTTTTTCCAGGCCCAGGGAATCCAGCTCTTCAAGGCGGTTTTTAATGAGAGATCGCTCTGTCGCCCACGAGGCGTTGGTCTCGAGCAGGTCAAGCGGCGTAAGCTGTTCCCGACTCGCAAGAGTGAGAATTTCGACGAGTCTGTCATAATAAAGGAACGGTTCGCCGCCGGTCAGGTGGACTTTGGCGGTCTCCGGGGCGAGTTTTTTCAGCGATTTCCATATTGATATCGCACTTTGGGCGGGAATAAGGCCGTTTTTGTGCGGACTGCAGTGGTAATAGCAGAATTCACAGGCCGCTGAGCATTTATATGTCAGCATAATCCCGGCGTGGGACCAGAGTTTGAACTTGGTTTCCGTGCGGGACCGGGACTGATTGTAGAGATTACTTTGCAGTTTATTCTTCATTTCGGCAATTATACAAAAAAACTGTCCGATAAGTATGTAATTTCTATACGGCAATTCAGGGAGAAAGGGCTAAAAAAATTCCTTTTTTGTGCGGAATCAGGGAGTTTCAGCCTGCCAGAGCCAGTACTCAAGAAACGTGAGAAGGTCGCTGGTATCCACCGGACCCTGAAGGTCAAAATTAGCTGGACGGTGCAGGTCGTCAAAGTACCAATAAGCAGAGAATATAGCCATATCCTTGTAATTGGAAGTCCCGTCCTCATTGAGATCTCCGGAAGGAGTCATCCAGCCAATGGCCAGTTTTCGCAGGTCCATCATTTTAATAATGCCATTAGTGTAAAAATCTCCCACAGGAGTGTTAAACTGGGTTGCGAAGTAAGCCGCGTCGGCAAAATCTACGATATTGTCATGGTTGAAATCGGCCGGGCAGGTGGGAGCAAGGCACGGCGAGGCGATTTTGATAATAGCAATAGAATCGGGTCTTGGAATTCCTTCTCCGGGTGTTTCATGCCAGGAGATAAACGGATGGTCCATTGAATCGAACTCAAGTTCAATATTGTCTGGATTTTGGACATCGGGATCGACGATTTGGATCGTAAAGTATTCCTCATCCTCCAAGGCAAAGGAAATTCCATCGCTTTTTTGATATGCGATACCTATTTTCCCTGAAGAGTTAATTGTAACATCAATTATATTTTGTTTTACAAGTCCTGATCCTTCCATTTCACTGCCTGCAGTTCTGATATGCCAGCCAGAGTCTGTCAGTATTGCAAGTTTCAGGGTATTATCTGTCATATCTCGGTATGCGATGAGGGGGTGATTATCAGAATCAAAACAGCAGGAAGGATTGTTACCCGCCAGCAGCGGTAATGGGGTCCACAGGCCGTTTGAATCCATTTTTTTGGAATAAATCAGATTATTCAATCCTTCGATCTCACAGCAAAACAGCAGGGTGTTTTCTTTGCCGGCTGCTGTAGACATGGACTGAATTCGGTAGCCTGCCCAATATTCATCCGGATCGCCCGGGACTGGCCACGGTTCTGATTTCCAGGAACCGGAGGGGACATCAAACCAGTGGTGCGTAAGTGTTAAGCCTGATTGGAAGTTATGATTGGATCTGAAAAAATGAGGAACCGAATTCGTGGTGGTTACTGCGTTTAGTAATGGAGTAGAAACTCCCATATCCGCAAATGTTACTTCCTGCCAGGTTGTCCACGGAGCTTTGTAAGAGAATGTTCCATTCGCTCCGTCGCACCAGACCAGTGAATATTCGTTCGCGTCACTGACGTCGAATGCGCAGGAATGTACAAGTGGGTGATTTGAGGGTAATGTGCAGTATTCGATTCCGTCGCAGGAAACCTTCGCGAAGGTGAAATCGTATTTTATCCATTGGTGGTCGGTTTTAAAATAGGCAAGTACGGGCCTGCCGTCCGGACCGAGGTCCATATCCACCCAGTCAAACGCTGTCCTATCGACGATATTGACAACGAAGGGCTGCGGCAATGCCCATACCTGCCCGCACAGCCAGAGCAAAAGCCCGGCTGTAATTGTCCGGCGAACAAATCTCATGGCTTAGCTGCGTTTACGGATAAAGAATACGCCCGCCAGCAGAGCAGCCATTGATGCAGGTTCAGGGACTACAATCGGGTCATAGGCCATCCAGAGCTGACCTTCGCGATCTCCATAAGTCACGACGGGAAAATCGTTTTCATCGAAGGTAAGGCCTACATCTGAATCCCACTCTGCCTGACCAATCACCTCTGAAATCCAGCCGGATGTTCCATCATTGTATGCAAAGATCAGATTACCATCTTGCCCATATATTTCTTGCTTATATACCAGACCCAATCCGCCTTTTGAGTCTGCTTTGAGAGTAAAGGCTGGATCATCAGGGTCGCCAAATTCTAATTGTGCGATCTGACCGTAGGTCCAGGATGCAGTTTGCGGGTCAAAAGTAGCATATTTAAGATACCTGTCATCCTGATAGACCACATATGGGATGTCATTTGCTGTCATGGCCATATCCAGATAAGAAGCATTGGGTATTTCCTGATTCCATTGGCCATTATTTTCGAATGGATCAGAAATGATCCATTCATTTCCGGTTAAAGGGCCTTTCACAGCATAATAAAGTCGCCGGCCTTCGATAAAAGCGACATTTGCCTGGTTTAAGCTGTCAAATGCAAGTGCGTAACTTCCCGTTTGTATATCGTGATTATCAGGTGAGCTGATTTCAGAATAGAACCATCCGTTTCCACTGAATGTCGCAAGGGTTAGATCATACTGGTGGCCAAAAAGGACAGCGGGCTGGGAATTCTGGTTGAAGGCTATTGAGGGCTTTTGATAGCTTGGAAGCTGGAAGCCAAGATTATGGTTGCTCCAGCCGGTTTTTGTAAGCATATTGATATTGCCAAGCTCGTCCGCAAAACCAACGTTTCCATTGGGCGCACTCGCTCCATCGATAGCACCATAAACTGTAAATGGGCTGGATATCCATCCGGCCGGGGTCAAGGTGTCGACCGAACCCGGACCGCCATACGCTACTGTGGGCCAGGTTTGACCGGTTCGCATGGCAATAGCCGAACGAAGTCCCTTTCTGCCGGTTTGTTCTCCGACGAGCGAGTGATGCCAGATTCTGCCCGCAAAACCGGACAAGCTGAAAATACAAACAATTACGATTGAGAATTGAACGAGTCTGCGCATGATTGCCCTCCTGAATTAAATATTAACCACGTTACTCCACTCCACTGAAAGTAATCATACAACGCATACTCAGTTTGTCAAGGGAAAATGTCTGGAATTTATGAGAAGTTTCGGTCTTGCGGAAATTTTTTCAAAAAAAGAAAAACTTTTTTCACGGCTGTGTATTTCTTAAAAAGGATATTATTGGACGAAGAAAGAAGAGCCAGAATGTCATGAATACATGTGCCGAAATAGAGGAAACTGCCCGCCTGCCGCTCAATATATTGTGGTCTTGTAGATCGTTCGCGGAAAATTGCCGCCTCCATAGTGATTCAAGCGAAAAGCCCGGCCTATCCGATATCAAACCTGTCAATGGAATGATGAATTCAAAAATACATAAGGGAGTCAAAGATGAGCAAGCAGGAAGTAATCAGTTTCATCATGGAAATCAACCGCGGAGCGAAGGAAGATTTTCTCGACCAGTTTCAGAAGGAAGAGCTGGATATTTACCTTGAGCACCTTCTCGACGCGGATGTGATGCCTGCTCGACTGGTCGCATAACGGATCCGGCGCAAGACACCACAGGAAATCAAGCGACACAAGACTTCACAGAAATATCGAGGTAGAAAAAGGGGTTGGGGATGACCACGTGATCCGGGTCATCCTTTTTTATGCGCCGCTTTCGGCCGTGGGAAAATTGGGGCTGTAGGGGATCGCTTTTTTCTGGAGATTCAGCTTGCCGTCTTTAAGCCACGGCAATCCCCGGCAGGCAAGATGGGCAATCATTTTCTGTTCCCAGCTTTTAAGAAGTTGGCGATGCTCCGGATTCTTTGCCAGGTCATACAGTTCGTCGGGATCGTTTGCAAGGTCAAACAACTGCTGCCGGCCGGAAATGGTAAAGTAGACGTATTTGTACTTTGCATCCGTAAGGGCCACCCAGGAATTCTCCTTCCAGTAGCATGTTCCGTGTTCCAGGTCCAGCACTTCCCGCCATTTTGCATTCGGATCGGCAATTACATTCAGCATAGATTCACCGTCGACCGTTTCGGGGATGTCCAGTCCCGCGGCATCGAGAAATGTCGGAAAGATATCGCGAAGCTCGACCAGGTGGCTGCGAACCTGTCCGCGGGCGGTGTTTCGGGTTTTTGCAAGGGAATCCGGCCAGCGAACGATCATCGGGATACGGGTTGAAGCTTCATAGGGGTACGTTTTTCGCCAGAGGTAATGGTCGCCCATCATTTCGCCGTGATCGCTGGTAAACAGGATCAGGGTATTTTCATATTCGCCCCGCTGTTTCAAAGCTCTAAGAACCTTGCCGATCTGCTCGTCCACGTGTTCGATGGAGGCATAATAGGCCGCTTTTGCCGCCCGAATCTGATCGGCAGGGGCCTTCCCACGCGGCTGATGGGGTGAAGTTTCCAGCTCAAATTCGATTCCGCCGAACTGTTCCCGTGCCCAGTCGCCCACCACAGGTTCGGGATAATTGACGTTCTTATATTTCTCCCAAAATCGCCTGGGCGGATCAAACGGCGGATGCGGCCGCTTGAAGGATACCTTTAAAAACCACGGTTGCGGACCCTGATACTCTGTTAAGAAATCTGCCGCACGGTCAGCGGTAAAATTGGTTGCGTGGAGGTCATCGTCATAAAGAAACGGCCTGCCGCCGCGGTGGTCGGTGTAACCCAGCCCGGTGGCGTCGGGATCTTTATCCGGGTAGTTTTTTTCAAACCATTTGCGATAGTCGCATTTGAACCCATTTTCTGAGTTGAAACGCCATGCTTCTTCGAGGACGACCGTCTGGTAGCCGTGTTTATGTGAAGCGAAGTGGTTTTTCCCGACCGCGTGGGTACGGTATCCTGCATTGGTAAATGTCCGGGGCATTTCAACGGGGTATTCTTTCGCCATTGGCATATAGCACAGCAATCCGTGCGACCAGGGTGCCTGTCCCGTCAGGATGCCCGCTCGGGCAGGGATGCATGAGGGCGTTGAAGAATACGCCCGGGTAAAACGTGTCCCTTCTATGGCCAGCTGGTCAAGATTTGGTGTATGTACCCATTTGGACTCAGCGGAGATGGAATCAGCCCGATGCTGATCGTCCATTAAAAAGAGAATGTTGATCCGGTTGTTTTGGTTTGGCTTGCGGGTGTGCCGGGGCATGCATGAACTGCCCGCAAGTGCACCTGCGACACCCAATCCGATTCCCGATTTTCCGGCTAATTGTAAAAACTCTCTTCGATTCATGGGGTTATTATAGCAGAATCAGGAATGAAAAAAAAGCCCGGCGGGTAAACCGGGCTTATTGAAAAAATCCCTATAGCCTTTTGGGGAATGTAGTTAAGTAAAAAACCTGCCTGTATTCGGCGGATGAAATGTACTATCCGCGTTTTCGGACCAGCAGAAAGCCTCCCGCGAGCATCGAAAGGCTAAGCGGTTCGGGCAGGATGAGCAGGTGTTCCGCGATCTGCTCGGGGTTGTTGAATTTCCCTTGTTGTGTATTGTTTGCCACGGAGCCTTCAAGTATTCCGATTGCCGGATCATTGGGCAGGCTGGAATTGGCTGTGACATAGAGAGCATCAAATTTGATAAGATCGCCGGCTCCAAGCGAGCCTCCCGCGATGGTTGCAGTGCCGGTATAGGCCCCGTATTCCTTGAAAATGGGGATTTTTGCTTCTACATACTGCCACGTGCCGTCAAATGAGCTTGCAAAATCAAAGCCTGCCGGGAGCAGGGCGTCCTGGATGACTTCGTTTTCCATGGTGGCCCATCCGCCGGTTCCCGCCGAATCGAGCCCGATGCAGTATTGCTGGGCGTTTCGCTGCTGCCACGTCGGAAACCAGTCTCCAAAGTAGATGTTCAGGTCATTGGCGGCCGGGTGCGCGACAAAGAACTGAAAATGATCCTGGTTATTCCAGTTGATAAAGCTGTCGGACCGAAGCGGGGTCGCATCTTTGGCTTTGGCCGCAACGGTCAGGGACTGGCTGTTTAGGTCAAAACGGACGGCATAGGAGGCCTGAACCCGTTCGAGAAGCTGGGCTTCGGTGACGGTATTCCGCTTTTCATAGACCAGGTTCATATCGAGCCAGGTCGCGTTGTTCCAGTCGGAAATGTCTCCGTCGATGACAATCGGTGAATACTTAAGCTCGATGTCGTGGGTTTGAAAGCCCCCCAATGCGCTGGAAACGGCAAAGAGCAGGGTCAATGAGTACAAAAATTTCATGGTTACCTTCCCTGATAAAATACTTAAGATCCCTTTACTCCTCTCCAGATGTACAATCTTATTACCATAAAAGCCCTGAAAAATCAAGTGTAAAATTCAGCCGCTGACTATTTTTACTTTCGACAGGTTTTTGAGATTGCTTTATGGCTGCTTGTGAAAACCGATTCAAATTTGAGAAAATCTCGTTTTCAGGGTAGTCTTTTCCGCGTGAGAAGCTGTATTTGACAAAACCGGGCAGTACTGCTATAACTATGGGCCTAATCGGCTCTTAAGAATATGTACACCTAAATGCAAGAGAATCGGAGAACTGGACATGGAAGCGTTTGAATTACGTGAAGCCATTGGCGAACTGACAGCAAGAATTGAAAAAATCCGGGGGTGGCTTTGACCTGCCTGAAAAACTAAAGGTCCGCGAGGAACTTGAAGCCCGCATGTCTGAACCCACTTTCTGGGATGATCCTGAAAACGCACAAAAGGTAGCCGCAAAGCTTTCCGCCTTAAAATCCATAACGGAACCGGTCCAAAAGGCCGAGACGGCGGTGGCGGACCTGTCGGATCTGTTCGAGCTGGCCCAGGAGGAGAACGACGAAGATACGCTCGAGGCCGTCGAAAACGATTACAGCGAACTGCTCGCCGTGTGTGACAAGATCGAAGTTTCGGGGATGCTAAACGGCCCGGACGATATGCGCGGGGCGTTTTTCTCGATTCACGCTGGGGCAGGGGGAACTGAATCCTGCGACTGGGCCTCGATCCTGCTTCGCATGTACACCCGCTATTTTGAGCAGAACGATTATTCCTTCGAGGAAATCGACTCGACCCCCGGTGAAGAAGCGGGAATCCGCTCGATGACACTGCGTGTTACCGGCCCATTCGCTTTCGGCAAGCTCTCGTGTGAATCGGGCGTGCATCGCCTGGTTCGCATCAGCCCGTTTGATTCCAACGCGCGGCGGCATACTTCTTTTGCCGCGGTAGATGTCGTGCCGGAATACGAGGACGATATCGATATCGAGATCAACGATGACGACCTTCGCATCGATTACTACCGCGCTTCCGGCGCGGGCGGCCAGCATGTGAACAAAACTTCCTCGGCGGTGCGGATCACCCACCAGCCGACCGGGATCGTCGTCCAGTGCCAGAATGACCGTTCGCAGCACAAGAACAAGGCCCAGGCGATGAAGATGCTCAAGGCCCGCCTGTATATGCTCGAAGAACAGAAACGTGATGCCGAACTGGCCAAGCTCTACGGCAACAAGGGCGAGATCGCCTGGGGCAACCAGATTCGCAGTTATGTCATGCAGCCGTACCAAATGGTCAAGGACCACCGGACGGATCACCAGACCGGAAACGTTGACGCGGTCCTGGACGGCGACCTCGATCCGTTCATCGAGGCGTTCCTGCGTTTCCGCGCAGAAAAGAAAAACAAAGCCAAATCCAAATAGGAGACAGATCATCATGCCCAGACCCTTTATCAAGGTAAACATCAAGGCTGCATCCACGAATGAGATTACGAAGATCAAAACCCCGCTTCTTGCCGTGGGGATTTACAAGGACCTCAAAATCAGCGGACAACTCAAACAGTTGGACACGGCTTTGAAGGGATGGCTGAAAAAAGTTGTCTCCATGAAGGATTTCGACGGCAGCGCCGGTGCGGAGTACCTGATGTATACCGACGGCAAGATTCCCGCGGACCGCGTACTGCTGCTGGGCCTGGGTGAAAAGAAAAAGCTCAAGGTAGACGGCCTAAGAAGCGTGGCTAAGCATTTTGCGCAGAAAGCGGTTTCGCTCAAGGTGGCGTCCGCGGCAGTTTCGCTGATCGACCCGGCCGAGAAAATTCACAACGGCAAGGCGACCGCCGCCCTGGTCCAGGCCCTGTGCCAGGGATCGTGGAAGTATGACGAGCTGATCGCTAAAGACAGCAACCCTCGCAAAAATTCGATTACGTATTCCCTGATAGCTCCGGATAAAAAAGAACTGCGTGCGGCCAAGATCACGGCGGATGCCCAGCAGCGTGTGCGGGCCTTTGCCAATCAGCCGCCCAACGTGATGTACCCGATGGCCCTGGCAGCTCAGGCCAAAAAGATCGCCGCTGCCACACCCAACCTTACCTGCAGGGTCTACGACTTTAAGCAGCTCAAGGCCAAAAAGATGAACGGGATCATCGCGGTCGGCCAGGGGGCCGAGCATAAGCCCTGCATGATGGAGCTGAAATACTCACCGCCGAAGGCGCCGCCGAAGTCGCGGCCTGTGATCGGCCTGGTCGGCAAGGCGATTACTTTCGATGCCGGCGGGATTTCCATCAAGCCCTCGCAGGGAATGCAGGATATGAAAATGGATATGGGCGGTGGTGTCGCGGTTCTCGGCGCAATCGAGGCGATTGCCAAACTCAAGCTGCCGATTCGTGTCAATGCATTCATTTGCTCGGCGGAGAACATGCCAGGCGGTTCGAGCTATCGGCCCGGGGATATCATTACGACGTATTCCGGGAAAACCGTTGAGATCCAGAACACCGATGCCGAGGGACGCATGGTCATGTCGGATGGTATCGAACACGCCCGCAGGCTCAAATGCGATGTCATCATTGACGTAGCGACCCTGACCGGTGCCTGTATGGTCGCGCTGGGCAAGTACAAGGCCGGGCTGTTTACCAATGATGACAAGCTCAAAGATGCATTGCTCACTGCGGCAAAGACCACCGGTGAAGCCGTTTGGCCGCTGCCGTGCGGGGATGAGTATACCGAAGAGATGAAATCCGAGATCGCGGACCTGAAAAATATCGGTTCAAAATTGGGCGGGGCCTGCACGGCGGCCTCCTTCCTTCGCGAGTTCGCCGGCGAAGACAAGAAATGGGCGCACCTCGACATCGCCGGCCCCGGGATGTATGATCCGGGCGTGAAGTCCGGCTCCGGCTCCCGTGCCTTTGGTGTATTTTTGCTGACACAATATGTACGTTCCCTTTGCGGAAAATAATTGACGAAGGAAAATCCATGACAGAATCCAGAAAAATTGACATCCCCCGGTTGGAAAATGCGGTACGTGAAATGCTCTTGGCTGTTGGCGAAGACCCCCAGCGGGAAGGTTTGCAGGATACGCCCAGCCGCGTGGCGAATATGTACAGTGAGCTTCTGGCCGGCATGACCGCACAGCCGTCCGAGCATTTGCGGGTTTTCCATGAAGAGTATGATGAAATCGTCCTGCTCAAAGATATTCCGTTTTTCAGTGTATGCGAACATCACCTTATGCCGTTTATCGGTACGGCGCATGTGGCGTACCTGCCGGCGGGCTGTGTGCTCGGCCTTTCCAAGATCGCCCGGATCGTGGATGTCTATGCCAAGCGGCTCCAGGTCCAGGAGCGGCTGACCAATGAGATCGCCGATTTTATGATGACTTCCCTTGGGCCCAAGGGCGTCGCGGTCGTTCTCGAAGCCTCCCATTCGTGCATGACGATCCGCGGGGTCAAAAAACCAGGCTCGACGATGGTTACATCCGCGCTGCGGGGCGGATTCAAAAAGGACCCGCGCACGCGAAGTGAGGTGCTCGCCTTAATCAATGGAAACCGGTGAACATGGAAAGCCTCAGCAATGACAACGTGATTTCAGGCCCGTTGCAAACCCTTCGCCGGGAGGTTCGATTCTGTGTCAATCCCTTCCTGGATGAAACCCCCCGCGGCAGCAACAGTTGGTCGGCGTGTCCGTCCGGTACGGGGCTGGCCCTGTATTTTGCCCTTGAGGTCTGCCTGGCCGGGACGGTGGATCCGCAAACCGGGTTTATCATCAATATTATCGAAGTGGACCGCCTCGTACAGGAAACGGCGGTTCCGCTTTTTGAAAGGGCCATCCGTT
>CAYVUI010000066.1:15789-21827 GCA_964454745.1 uncultured Pirellulales bacterium
CCCTGGCCGATATCCTCGAAGAGACTGTAAATCGGCTTGGTGAGAAATTTCCCGCACATACCATTCTTGAACTGACCGGGCACCTGAACCCCGCCCGAAAAATCGTATTCCATAAGGAGAATCCGGATATGATCATTTTCAGTGAAAAATTTGAATTTGCCGCGATGCATACCCTCTGGAATCCGGACTTTTCCGAGCAGAAAAATTACGATATCTTCGGCAAATGCGCCCACCGCACCGGCCACGGCCACAATTACCAGGCCGAGATACAGCTCCTGGTCGAACGGGATAATCTTGAGGCCTTTCAGATTGGCGCGTTTGAGGATATCATCGATGCGGAATTTATCGAATGGGTAGATCACAAAAACCTCAATACCGACCTGCCGTACTTTGACAAAACCGTCCCGACGGTCGAGAACATTTCACGGTTTGCCTTTGAGAAACTCGAGGGCCGTTTCCCGCCGGCCGAGCTGTATGCCGTAACCATCTGGGAGACCTCTCGGACCGCTTCGACGTATTACAATCCGCGTTTTTCGCCCGTAAACAGGCTTTAATCTGCCCGTAAGAACCGCTGACCGGGGAATTTCAATCCGGGTAATGGATTTTTGTTTGACCTTGGCCGGCGCGGGCTGTATATTTGGTCATGGTTTACGGTAATTCTCAAATCTCAGGTTTTACACATATCATGGAGGTCTACCATGTCCCAGTCCAGAATCCGCACTGACGGTATCACCTTTGACGATGTACTGCTGGTCCCCGCCAGGAGCGATTTTGTCCCTGCACAGGCCGATACATCCACGCAGTTGACCAACAATATACAGATCAATCTGCCGATCATCTCGGCGGCGATGGATACGGTGACCGAATCCGCCCTGGCGATCGCGATTGCCCAGGAAGGCGGGATCGGCATCATCCACAAGAACCTGCAAATTGAGCAGCAGGTCCGCGAGGTCGCCAAGGTAAAACGCAGCGAAAATGGTGTCATCCAGGATCCGGTGGTTCTCGGACCGGAGGTGTCGGTCATTATCGCCCGGCAGGTGATGAACGAGCAGAATGTTTCCGGTATTCCGATTGTTGATGATGGAAAACTGGTGGGGATTATTACCCGACGCGACCTGAAATTCCTGCGGGATGACAGCGTGAACGTTGCTGCGGTTATGACACGCGAATTAATTACGGCAGAGGACGGGACCAACCTCGAACAGGCAAAGAAGATCCTCCAGAGGGCCAAGGTGGAGAAACTGCTGCTGACTGATAAAAGCGGCTCACTGGCCGGGATGATTACCATGCGTGACATAACCCGCATGGAACAGTATCCCCTGGCAGTTCGAGATGCAAGGGGGCGGCTGCGTACCGGTGCGGCGGTGGGGGTAAAGGATTTTGACCGGATTGACGCGCTGATCGGGGCGGAAGTGGATGTCATTGTGGTCGATACCGCGCACGGGCACTCGAAAAATGTGATCGAAACCGTTGAGCATATCAAGAAAAACTACGAGATCGACGTGATCGCCGGAAATGTCGCCACTTCAGAAGCGACGGAAGACCTGATCGCTGCCGGGGCAAACGCGGTAAAAGTCGGGATTGGCCCCGGGGCGATTTGCACCACGCGGGTCATCAGCGGTGTGGGGGTACCGCAGATCTCGGCGATTATGGATTGCGTTAGCTGTGCGGACAAAAAAGGCATTCCGGTGATCGCTGATGGTGGGATTCGCCTAAGCGGGGATATCACCAAGGCCATTGCCGCCGGTGCGTCCAGTGTGATGCTCGGTTCGCTTTTGGCAGGGCTCGACGAAAGCCCGGGCCAGCTTGTGATCTGGCGGGGCAGGCAGTTCAAGGAATACCGCGGAATGGGCTCGCTCGGCGCCATGGTAAAAGGCTCGGCCGACCGGTACGGTCAGGACAGCCGGGAAAAACGCGAGAAACTCGTCCCCGAAGGTGTGGAAGGGCGTGTGCCTTACAAGGGCAGACTCGAGAATTACCTTTATCAGCTTGTCGGCGGCCTGCGGGCGGGGATGGGCTATTGCGGAACCCGGACAATTAACGAACTGCGGACAAAGGCGCAGTTTGTCCGGATCAGTGCCGCCGGCGTGGCGGAATCACATCCCCACGATATCATGATTACCAAGGAAAGCCCCAATTACAGCGGCCCGGCCCGGCTGGAGGAGTAAATATGAAAATCAGCCGTAAAATGGCGTTGATTTTATTGATTTTGCCGGTGATTTTGCCGTGGAAAGCATATGCCGCAAAAAAGGCACGCCTGGAACTAAGACTCGAACCCCAGCAGGCCGTGCATATCAAAACCCGGCATGTTACGGAGTTTGTTACCCGCCAGAAGGAGCATGACATCACCGTTCGACGTAAGCAGCAGACGGAAATGGATTATGGCGTCGAGTGTGTCAAGCATACCAAAGAGAAGGAAATGCTGTTTAACAAGACGCTGATGAGCCTTGCGTTTGTGCATCAGGAAGATGCCGGGGAGGGCGAATACAAGACCGTTCGTGAATACGACTCAAAAACGGGAGAAAAAAAGGAAGACGCCCTGGTCAATCCGTTTATTTTTACGTTGGGCAGCCGGATTTTTGTCCGTGTCGACGGCGAGGGCAATCTTCTTGGAAGCGGTGGCGCCCAGCAGGCGGCGGCACTGATCCTTGAAGCAATGCATGGACCGGGGGCATCGGAAAAGATGCCCGGTCAGCTTGCGTATTATGCGGAAACCCTTGGACGGATCCCGGCGTTTCTTGCGTACTACCCCGGTAAAATGGCCCAGGGCCAAACCTGGGAAGCGCCGTATTATCACAGCCGGACCAAAGACCTCTGGAGCCAAAACTGGCACTGGCAGATCGAAGAAATCGAAAAGGATTCACTCAAGGTGGTGGGGCGAACGGAAGGCGAGGAAAAGTTCACCCAGTCGGGGGGAGATTCTGTCATTGAGCAGAATTTCAAGACCGAAATCACCGCGAAGCTTTTTATCGACCGTGAGACGGGTATTATCCTGCACGGGGATATTCTTGAAAAGAAAAACGGGACAGTCGTACGCGTTGAGTCCAAAGGAGATGGTTCGGAGTCTCAAAAACAAGTGATTGCCACCGTGGAGATACACTCTGCGGGAACGATTGAAACACGAATCTTAGAGGACGAGGATTAATAAACACCCTATCCGCAGGGTTTATAGTGAACCGCTATTGTAATCGGATAAATACGGCAGGAGATAGATTTCAACATTCAGATTCAAGGAGTTTTTTCCAGCGGTCAATATGTACCTGCTCGTCCGCCCGGTCTTTGGCGATAATTGCATGGGTCTGCTCATCCCAGTTTACGGATTCGAGAATCTTGCCGTAATCGGTTACCGCCTTGGATTCCACCCATATCCCGGCCTTTAAGATCGCTTTTTTGCCTAAAATCCTCGATCCGAGGCCCATCACAAAGCCGACCCACCAGAAAACAAACGCATAAAATGCGGGATGAGCCCCATATTCCATCAATTTCGTCCGGAAATCCTGGATATGCGTCATCTCATTATGCATGGCTGCGATCAGTTCACGGTTCAGTTCGCTGGGCTCTCTTGTAATCTGCATTCGGTAAATATTGGCTGCCATGACCTCGAGCATGTGAAGCTGACGCAGGGTTTTGACGATGGATTTGCGTTTTTCAGGTGAGATATCCCGGCCGCGGTGCTGGATTTCTTCCGCGTGCATCGGCGGACGAATCAGGGTAGGGTCATAGTGTTCCGGATTCATTGTTTTTGCTCCTAAAATGCGATTTATCAGCTAAATAAAAGGATTTTCGGTTGGTTTTAAGTATAAAACCGCCGGGTAATTCAAGGATGCGATTGCCCGGACCGCCGGCAAAAGAAAGCATTCTTTTATAATGGCGACGTGTGAGGTCGCGTTGTCCCGCATTGAGCTCAATGAGTCCTTTTCGGAGCAGGTTTGCCTGGATTGGTTCGGGTAAAATGGCAAATCTTTTTTTGTCTAATTTGAGAAAACCTGTTTTTTTACAATTCACAATTTCTTCGAACCAATGATCTGTTTCCTTTTCGATTCGAAGCTGCATTCGGCGTGTGGATTCAGCCAGCCGGGCCAGTGCCGCTGTAATATCCTTATTGCAGTCTTGCTGAATTGCGGGCAGCAGTTGATGACGGATCAGGTTGCGGGAAATCGCGGTGTCGCGGTTGGTCGGGTCCGTACAGTAATCCTGGCCGATCGTCCTGAGATAACTTTGGATATCGCAGGATCGAAGCATCAGCATCGGCCTGATAAAGAAGACATTATCAAACTTCTTTTTGGGGGCGATCCCGGCCAGTCCGGGATATGCCGTGCCCCTTTTCAGGCGAAAAATCAGTGTCTCTGCATTATCGTCTGCGTGATGCGCAAGTGCAACATTGTTGCAATTTTGACGTTTTGCAATGCGGATCAGGGCCTGGCGCCGAAGGTCCCGGGCGGCTGTTTCCGTAGATAGCCTGTGTTGTTTTGCATGCCCGGAAACGTCCACACTTTCACAAAAAAAGTGGATATTCAGTTTAAAAGCAAGCTTTTCGACAAAATCCTGATCCTTTTGAGCACATGCACGCAGGTTATGGTTGATATGGGCAATTATCAGTTTGGCCCGGATTCGCCCCTGCCTGCAAAAACTGTCCAGCAACCGCACCATTGCCGTGGAATCCGAACCGCCGGATACAGCGAGAAGGACAGTGGAGTTATTCGGGATCAGGTGATTCCGACAAATACAGTCCAGTGTCAATTGTTCGATCAATGAAACATCCATGCCCACAATTGTAGCATCAGAATGGACAGGAAAGGATAAAAATATCGTATTTCTGCGCAAAAGAGTGGGCCTGCACACCCCGCAATGCACAGGCCCTATAACCCACCATACCACCAAAAAAAACTTGTTTCAGCCCTGATAAACAGGACCGTTTTTTTGCTGATATTTAATCGTCATTTCAGGTCCATTTCTTTAGATTTAAAAATGACGATTCATAATTCTATACTTATTCTACCGATTGTTTGCTGTTTGTCAACTGTTGAATTCGTTTTTTTGCCTGTTCCGTGTTATTTTCGTACCTGGATTCCTCTTCAACAGCGGCTTTGTACAGTTCCAGTGCCTGGTCCTTCATTAGGAGTTTTCGGTCCATGACATAGGCTGCCCGGTACCTGGCCGGGTAGGGGGTCAGAGGGTCCCACTGGAAGGTACGCTGGTAGTACACCACGGCGACTTCATAGTCGTTGAAGTGCTCGTAAACCTTTGCTGCATAATAAGATGCATCATCGATCTTGTCGCTGGAGGGGTACTGTTTAATCAGCGTATTGAACTTATTGAGTGCCAGACGCATTTTTTTGTCGTCCGTGATAATCAGCAATCCGCCGGCGTCCTTGTAGAGCTTCATCGCATCTTCATACATTTCATCGGCTGCGGGGATCGAACGGACCGCCTTGATGTCCGAACCGGCAAGCTCGGCAGGCATGAGGTATTTATACTGAGTTACTCGATCCAGAAGTGCCAGTTCTCGCTTGGCCCATGCATGGCGAGTATGATATCCAACGGAATCGTAGTATTCCGCGAGTTGTTCGAGATAGGAACGATACCCTGCCCTGTGCCTTGCCAGGTTTTCCACAAGGTCCACTTCCGTTGCGTTGGGTACGACGACTCCCGCGCTGGCCGGGATGCTGTCGGGATCAAGCCGGAAATGAGGTGCATCCTTTGCGCTGGGTTGACATCCACATTGTAACGCGAGAATTCCAATCAGAATCAGACTTGTAAAAGCCCAGGTTCTCATACGTAATCCTTTCGATGAGAGTATTGTTTAGCCCGGAGACGATAAAACTCCTCGTTTAGAGTATCAGAGCCGACACCGTTGTCAAGGGATTATTGAGGATTTTTGGGTCTTTGATTGCCTTTTCATCGCCCCGGACAAGGCCGGCTTACCATTGCGCCTCGATATAGGGCCCGATCGGGCCGTCGGGTTTGGGTTTGGGCCTGGATTTGATAATCGCCTCGGCGATGGGGATGTCGGGTTTGCGGGTGATCTTCATGTTGGT
>CAYVUI010000066.1:21837-25831 GCA_964454745.1 uncultured Pirellulales bacterium
CCGGCGGCCGACCTCCGCGCGCTCGGGCGGATCATGCACCTGCTCGCCGAGCATTTCAACCAGCATGGAATCGTCACTGATCCGTGCCCGCTGCTCGTCGGTGAGGTTTTCAAGGTTCTGGTAGGCTCGTTTGAGCAGATCCAGGGCAAACACCTGCGGCGTCTGGGCCTCAAAAAGGTCGGATCTGTCGATGGTGTCGTGGATGACGCCGTCGTGTACTTTTTTGATCGTGGAGATTACCGGGCACGCGAGCATGGCGGCTTGTTTCTGTCCGGCGGTTTCAAACAGTTCATCGAGCCATTCGTCCATCAGGCAGCAGCGAACCGCATCATGTACCGCGACCAGCTCGATTTCCGGTTTGACCAGGTCGAGGGCTTTTTGGACGGTCTCCCATCTTTCGCTTCCGCCGTGCGTGAGCTTGACCCCGTAAAAACTCAGGTTTGCTCCCCACTTGAGTTTCATGAGTTCTTCGTCTTCCGGTGAGATTGAAAGAATGATCTGCTTGACGTGATCGCGTTTTTCAAAAAATTCGATACTGCGCAAAAAGGCCGCTCGCCCGAGGACTTCGATAAACGGTTTCTTGCGGTCGCCGCCAAACCGGGCACTGGCCCCTGCGGCACAGATGATAACAGCTGTATCTTTCATCATTATTTCTCGATAATTCAATACTGTGGGATATCCACTTCGTGACGTCGCCCGCTTGCCGGGGTGTTGGTCAATTCGTCGCCAAGGTCTTTTCGCATTGGAATGGTCTTGTTGAGCAGCTTGACCACAATATCTTTCTCTCTGACGGCCAGGTTATTCGTTTCACCCGGATCATTTTCAATGTCATACAAGGCGATTTTGGTGTAGGCGATTTCCGTTTTCCCATAGGTACCCTCTTTGCCGGGCTTGATGACATCCGTATAGCCATGGGGGAAATGCAGCTTCCATTTCCCGGAACGAACGGCCTGAAGCTCTTTATTGTGATAGAAAAAGACCGCATCATGCGGAGATTCAGGGCAGGGCGTCTGGAAGAAATGCTTTGAGATGTTCTTGCCGTCAATTTTATGATCCGGCAGTTTCGCCCCGGCAATCGTCGCGAACGTCGGCAGCAGGTCCATGGCGGTGACCATTGAGTTACAGTGCGAAGCCTCGGGCACTTTTCCGGGCCACCAGACGATACACGGCACCCTGTGTCCGCCTTCAAATGTGGTCCCTTTGCCTTCACGGAACGGCAGGGCGGAGCCGGCATGGTTGCCCATCGCCAGCCACGGGCCGTTGTCAGAGAGGAAAACAATGCACGTGTCGCGGTCAATGTCCAGGTCACGCAGTTTCCGGACGATCTGTCCCAGCGAGTCGTCCAGCTCGAGCAGGACGTCGGCGTACAATCCCCGTCCGCTTTTGCCGCGAAATTCTTCCGAGCAAGCCAGCGGGACATGCGGCATGGAATGGGCCATGTACAGGAAGAACGGATTACTTTTATTTTTTTCGATAAAGGAAAGTGCCTTTTGGGTATAGCGTTTGGTCAGTGTGGAAGGATCCGGGTCTTTCTCGATGATTTTCTCATCTTTCATCAGCGGCAGCAGGGGATACTTTCCGATGATATCGGCCCACTGCGGATAGGTTTGTGCCGATTGAGGTTTCATGTCGTGGCTGTACGGAATGCCGAAGTATTCATCAAATCCCTGTCGTGTGGGCAGGTATTTTTTCACATGCCCGAGGTGCCATTTGCCGATACAGCTCGTTCGATAACTGCGCGTTTTCAACACTTCTGCGATGGTTTGTTCTTCCAGCGGCATGCCGATATCCATATCCGCGTTGATATTCCAGGAAACCCCGACCCGCAGCGGGTAGCATCCGGTCATCAGAGATGCCCGTGATGGAGCGCAGACAGAAGCGGTTACATAGAAATCCGAGAACATGCGTCCCTGCTGGGCGAGCTTGTCCATATTGGGGGTATTGAGGTTCGCGCGTTTTAGCCCGATATCCGCGAAGCCCTGGTCATCGGTTAAAAAGATGATGAAGTTAGGACGGTAGCCGGAAGTATTCGCTCTCTGCCGGCTGGGAGTACACCCGGTCAGCAATCCGGCCAGGCTTGAAGCCGCGCACAGTTTTAAAAACCCCCGACGATTGATGCCGTCAAATGGAGATCGGGAATTTTGAGAATGGGTTGCTGCATTCGCTGGCTGTTTTGCATGCTTCATAGCAGGTTCCAAATTTGAATAATCTAAACTGTATGTAATATGCCGACAGATACGGCGTTGTATCTGTGCCGGCCCATTGCATAGCTGATTATACCCTTGCGAAAAGAGAAATCAATACTCTATCCCGCGCCGGGCGGGTACTCCCTGGTCAAAGGGATGTTTGATCTGACGCATTTCGGTGACTAAATCCGCCATATTTATCAATTCTTTGCTTGCACCCCGTCCGGTGAGGATGATCTCAACGCCCGGGTGGCGATTTTTGATAATGTGCCGGACCTGGTCGAGCTTTGCAAGCTTTTTGTCAAGGCAAAACACGATTTCATCCAGAACGATGATATCGAAGTATTTTTCGTGAGCGGCGGTATCCACCTCGATCAATGCTTCCTGAATATGGCCGATCATTTCATGAGAGGCGGCGGGGTCTTCGAGGAATCGTTTCATATCCCAGGGTTTGTCAATCGCCTTGAGTGTGATGTTATCGACGTGGGTGAACAGGGCACGCTCGCCGAGTTCCATCTCCATGGGCTTTAAGAATTGATAAATCAGCACTTTTGCACCGTAACCGGCGGCCCGCAGGGCCAGCCCGATCGCCGCGGTGGTCTTCCCTTTTCCGTTGCCGGTATAAATCTGTACTAATCCCTTTTCAAGCATGCAGGGATTATATACCGTGAGGGTCGTTTATGGAATGAAAATGCGTGAAAGAAAATTTCAACTGCGACAGGCAGTAATTCGGTCAGCCGATGATGGATTCCGCCTGGTTGTCAGATGTGGAGCTTCCAATCGGTCCCGACATGGCTTCATCCACGAGCAGGGCCTCAGAGTCCGTCACCTCGCCGGGCTTGAAGGGAAGCGGATCGCCAAACTGGACGGCAACGCGTCGGACAAAAGCGGAAATTTCATCCACACGGCAAATATTGGCTTCCCGAACGAAATTGGCAAGGTCAAATGAATCGGGATTTTCAGCGTCATAATGGGGTACACTGAAACGAGTGGTGATCTTGTCTCCCGGCTCCGGGCATCGGTCTGCATAGCAGCTAAACGCGGCTCCTCCGCTGGAAATGTCGATCATCTGGCCCTGGCACAGGAATTCATTGAAGGTGTCTGCAAACCACACCGGCCAATTGTAGCGAAGTCTTCGTTCTCTGCGTCTTTCTATCATTACGATTCCTTTTGCCAGGATTCAGTATTTATCTGCCCAAACGAGCCGGGCGTATTATTAAAAATATCGTCAAATCCAGCCAAAGACTTTACCTGTTCGCCCTTCTTTTCAGCCGTGGTTTTCTCTCTGAAAAAGAGCTGTATTGGCTGTTATTATCGGAGTTTGACATACAGAAAAATGGATGTTTTCCGGATGAAATTGGAATGTATCTATGCTTTTGTTCAATTTCTTGCGAGAAAGGTCAAAGAAGACGAATTTTAAGGAGATTTTTTTTGAAAAAACTGGGTAAGTGGATAGAAAAAACTTGCATTTTCGACATTTTATATATATAACTCTTTATAGGATAGAAAGATAAGTATCTGGTGGATAAATAGGATTTTTTGGATATTTTTCTTGACAGGTGAGTTTTGCAGGCCTAAGATAGGGACATCATCGTTGAGTATGGATGGTTTTTCCGTGAGCAGGGGAGTTGGGAGATGAGGAGCCATAATCTCAGCGATTGATTTTTTGGCTAGGTTCTTTTGAACAAAATGGAACTTATTAGAGTAAGCAATTATAGTGCAATTCATCATCCTCCTCCGAGGCCAGATTCCGATATGGTAACCGTTCACAGGGCGTGAATGTGGATTATGGCCCCAATAATGTAGGA
>CAYVUI010000067.1:0-12964 GCA_964454745.1 uncultured Pirellulales bacterium
GGTTTCGTTCGCTTCGCTCACTTTACCCCGGGCTATTATTATTCAATCCCTTCGGGATTGATGTGGAAATGTCCTGCGGACGATACTATCTTATCAGCGTGGGCGGAGCCCACCCTACGGGGCCCGGTGGGCCAGAGGGGAGATAGGAGAAAGTTGAAAATAGAGCATGGAATCCGGCCTTGCGGCCGGGACTGTTTTATATTTACCTGATGAGGCTGCGCCTCGGGCGATTGAATCCGGCGGATTCAATCGGTGGAGACGGTCTTCGACCGATGCTTTTTTTATCAGCATGCGTTTCTTTCGATGGCTTCGCCTATCGAAATCAACGACATCCTACGGGGCCCGGTGGGCCAGAGAGTGGATAGTAGAGAGTGGAGAGTTGATTGTGGAATGGCCTTCGGCCATGTTTTTTTAATCAGCGTGGGCATCCTTCGACATTGCTCAGGACAGGGAGCCCACCCTTGGGGCCCGGTGGGCCAGAAATAGATAGGAGATAGTAGATAGTAGAAAGTAGAGCATGGAAGCGGCCTTCGGCCGGGGCTGATTTAATCCGCATGCGTTTCTTTCGATGGTTTTGCTCCCTTCGACGCTGCTCAGGACAGGCCGGGCGGGAAAGGTGCGAAAATGCTGAAATGCGAATTGCTCATTGACGCGGGGGCTGTTTTGTGATCCGAAAAAGGTTGATAAAAGGCGGGGGTTGGGTTAGGATCATCGCGGAGTTATCACTGTCGCTGTGCTCATTGAAATGAAGTGATTTTTACGCCGCGAAGGCTTTGGGCAGTTCGTTGTGCCGATGTTTTTGGCGGGAAAATGAATCTTTTGCCTGTTGCGGGCCAGCAATCTGCGGAGCAAGCCTTTTTATTCAACCTGGATTTCAGGGAGGTCATTATGTTTTATCTTGAAAAAGTTCGATCCCGGCTGGAAGCACGCCATACGAGTGTCAAAACGGAGGTCATCGCGGGGGTTACCACCTTTTTGACGATGGCCTATATCATCTTTGTCAATTCCGCGATCCTGTCCGAGGCGGGGATGGATAAGTCCGCGCTGGTCGCCGTGACGTGCCTGGTGACCGCGGCAGCGACGATCGCGACGGGGCTGGTGGCCAATGCACCGATCGCCATGGCGCCCGGGATGGGTTTGAATGCATTTTTCGCGTATACGCTGGTGTTGACGAAGAAAATCAGTTGGGAGACGGCGCTGGGTGTGGTGTTTTTGTCCGGTTTGTTCTTTCTGGTCCTGACGCTTGCCGGGCTGCGGCGCAAGCTGGTCGAGGCGATTCCCCGGTCGCTGGTCGCGGCGATTTCGGTGGGGATCGGGCTGTTTATTACCTTTATCGGGCTGCAGAATATCGGGATGATCGTGGACCACCCGGTGACACTGGTAACGAGCGCGGAACTGAACCCAACGATTTTGTTCGGGCTGGCGGGACTGGCGGTGATGATCGTTTTGGAGATGAAGCGGGTGCCCGGTGCCCTGCTGATCGGGATTGGGGTTTCTACGGTGCTTGGGATCGTGCTGGGCAAGGTGCAAATGCCGGACCATTTTATCCAGTTCGACCCGGGGATCGGGGCGACACTTTTAAAGCTGGATATTGCCGGGGCGTTGAAGTGGAGCATGTTCTCGAGTATTTTTACGCTGATGTTTATCGATATGTTTGACAGCATCGGCACGCTGCTGGCGGTGGCTCCTTCCGCGGGGCTGGTCGATGAAAAGGGCAATATCGAAAAGCTGGACCGTATGCTGGCGATTGATGCCGCAGCGACGATGTTCGGGGCGGTTTGCGGGACGTCGACGACGACTTCGTATATTGAATCGGCGGCGGGTATCGAACAAGGGGGACGTACAGGTTTGACCTCGGTGGTGACCGGGGTGCTGTTTTTGCTCTCGGTGCTTTTTGTGCCGCTGGTGAGCATTGTACCGGGGTATGCCACCGCGGGGGCACTGATTATGGTGGGGCTGTTTATGATGAAGCAGGTCCGGGAGATTGAGTTTTCCGATATGCAGCACGGGCTGCCGGCATTTGTGATTATGGTGATGATTGCGCTGAGTTATTCGATCAGCACGGGGCTTGCGTTCGGGTTTATCGCTTATACGCTGATCCAGGTACTGTCGGGGAAATTCAGGGAGATCAAGCCGACGATGTGGATTATTACGATCCTTTCGCTGCTGTATTTCTGGATATAGCCGTTTTGCGGGAATACCCGGCACGGCAATCAAACGCTTTACCTATTCTGGTGAATGTTTATAATAGGCTCAAATGTTTATGGATAAGGATTTCTGATGAAATACGGCATGATTTTATGGCTGGGGGCAGTCAGCGTGGTGTTTGGCGCGGGCAGTGACGTGGAAACGCAATCGGCGGTTTCGGGCCGCAGCCAGTGGTACCGGGACAGCTATTACAACTGGTTTATGACGCATCACGTTGTGGGGACCGAGGAGGTTGGCCGGGAGATCAATGTCGAGAGGATCAAGGGGTTTCTGCGGGAGCAGGACCCGGGGTATATCGGTGTGCACGCGCGGGGGCCGATGGGCTGGGCGCTGTATCCGTGCGAGACGGGGTATCCATTGCCGAAGCTGCATGTGGACCTGGTCGAGGTGTTTGCGGAGATCGCCGAGGAGCTGGACAAGCCGCTGCTGATCTATTACAACCTGGGGCGGGATAAGGAGATCGAGAAACGGCGGCCGGAATGGAACCGGATCGATGTGGACGGGAAGCTGTACCCGATGTCGCTTTCGTACCTGACGCGGGTGAAGGAGGAGTACCTGTGGCCGCAAATTCGCGAGATTATGCTCAAGTATAAGCCGGACGCGTTCTGGTTTGACGGCTCGGTGTACTCGGTGTGGCCGTGTTTCCGGGAGGAAACGAAGGCGCGGTTCCGCGAGGAGACCGGCCTGGAGGCGCCTCAATCCGAGGATTCGCCCGTTTGGGATGCCTACCGGGATTTTCAGCGGCAGGTGTGGCGGGAATTTACCGCTCAAGCGGCGGATTTTGTGCATGGGATTGACCCGGAGTGCCTGGTATCGTTCAATATGGCCTATACGGTGTGGATGCCGGAAAAGCCCGGCGAGGGGGTGGATTTTACGACGATGGACCTTGGGCACCTGCGAGAGGATATCTCGCTGGTGACGCGGTTTACGGATACGCAGGGGATTCCGTTCGAGATTCTGCTGCCGGTCCGGTTTTTTTTCATGGAGCATGGGTCGCTGCTTCGGCCGATGGAGCAGATGAAGCAGGACGCGGCACAGGTGATCGCCAACGGTGGGATTTTCAGCGGGTGGGACCAGCCGGGCGAAACGACGGTGTTTCTGCCGGGCCACCAGGAGCGGCTGATCGAGCTATCGCGGTGGATTCATGAGCGCAGGCCGTGGTGCCATGGGACGGTATCGCAGCCGGATGCGTCGGTGCTGATTATCGCGGAGTCTCATTATCGGCCGGATGCGACGCTGGAGAAGTTTCCGAGCGTGAAATCGACGAAGATGTACTGCTATCCGCATGAGAATGTGCGGGTTCGCGGGGCGTGTTACGGGCTCAATCGGCGGCATGTTCATAACAGTGTGATTGCCGGGTGGCGGCTCAAGGAGGGGCCGGTTCGGGGCAGGCTGCTGGTCGTGGAAGATTCGAAGGTAGTCCCGGGGGATGTGTGCGAGGCGATTGCGGAATTTGCTGAAAATGGCGGGACGGTGCTGCTGACGGGCAATGCCATCCGGGAACCGGCGGCGGCGAAACTGATCGGCGCAGCGCCGGGTGAGGGGGAGCCGCGGGTGCAGGAGTTTTCGATATCGCTTGCCGGGGGAGAGAAGGCTGCGATTCGTCACAGGCTCTGCGAAGTGCGGGCCGGGCAGGCGCAAGTGATATTGACGGCACAGGCCGCGGAAGGCGAGCGGCCGTTTTTGACCCGGCGGGCTTGCGGCAAGGGAGAGGTGTATTACTGCGGGTCGCCGATTTTTACGGAGTATTCGTACACGCAGGTGCCGGGAGCGGTTGCGGGGGATATTCTGGAGCGGGTGCTGCCGGAGCGGGAGCGCCGGCTGGTGGTGGACGGACCTGAGACGGTGGAGGTCTCGCTGCGGAGCAAGGGGGCTATGCAGGTGATTCACCTGGTCAACAAGGCCCAGGGCAGTGAAGAGGGCAGGCAGTTTACGCGGGTGGTGCGGGATATCCCTGCGGCCGGGCCGTGCAAACTGGAATTGAAGGCGAAGCGGAGGCCGGCCTCGGTCACGCTGGAACCGGGCGGCCGGAAGGCGACGTGGGAGTATAAAAACGGTCGCGTATCTATTGATGTGCCGGGTTTTGCGATTTATGAAATCGTGGCGGTGACGACGGGGGAATGATCATTGCGCAATTTGGTTGAAATCGTCTATGAAAAATATTTGTAAGCGGTACAGATTGAATCAAGTTTGAGTTGTACCAGGCATTGCAATTCCGGGTATCCCATGTAACCACAATTTTCGCAGGCCAGGTTATTTCCATTTGAGCGGCAACACTCAAATATTTTACCCTTTTCCCAGACAACGCACAAATCAGACGGGCGTTTCCATGAATCACGCTGGACTTTCCTGAGGCAGCTTTTGGAATTTATGATGGGATATTTCTTTCTTAAAATGAAAATTTCATCAATTAATTCCCTCTTGGATTCCATATCCAAATAGAACTTATCTTTCCCATAATATGGGGTATGAAAGTAAAATGATATCCCTCTCACATTTTTTATACCTGTGGCTGTCTTACAAAATGATTCAATGTTTTTACAATTCATACTGTTGATGACGCTATTGATGAAGATGCATTGATTTTTCGAGCTTTCTATATTCTCAATTACCTGGTCATAGATATCACCTCTTAATTTCCCTGTATCTGACTTATTACCATCCAGACTGACAAAATATGCGTCCGCGTCGGCATGTAAAGGAAATGTTCCATTGGTGTACACTGCAACAAACAGAAAGCCTGTCTTTTTCGCCAAATGAATGATGTCATTCAGGGAATGAGCATCATCGCTCCAGCAAAACGGTTCCCCCCCGGTGATCGCCAACAATCGAACCCCCATGCCGTAAAGCTCTTTCAAGCCCTTTTCAATTTGGATGAAATCCGGATCATCTTCTCCGAAACCTGTCACTTTACAGAATGGGCAGTTTAAATTGCATTTTTCTGTAGGGATTAAAGCACCCAGCAAAGGATCCTTTTTCCGCAGGATGTATCTCCGTGTTATAAAATTCAAACCAAAGATAAGTGTATTCATAAATCGGCCTTATAAAACGATTTTTTCAGGGTAAGGATTGAGGCGGCATGCTTGCCATATTTTTGCGATATAATTCAATGCAAAAGTATTTTGAATGAGATGTATCCAATGAGCTCCCTGATCTGTAAGAACCATCATGGAATCCTCTTTTTTTATAAATCCCGATTTCTTCAAAACGTAAAAGCAGAATCCGAGTCCTTTTCGGCTTGCAAAAGCAGTTTCAAGGTCTTTCTCTCGCCAATACGTTTCATAAACCTTCCAATACAGCATGAATAACGAATTCAAATCAGAAGACACATTCATCTTGAGTGAAAATGCAAAATCACCGTTCCTAATCTTTTTGACATATTCATCAACAGAAAACACATTGAAAAGATATTCAGAACCTGTATATGTCGCAGCACCGGGGCCGAGTCCGACAAAACGATCTCTTGTTACAGAGGAGAAAGGGGCGATTCCCCCTTTCGTGAAAGACCATACTGATGTTCTTGTATAACCCCGTTTTTTCATATATTCACAAAGAAAATAATATAATTTCCTTCGCATGAAAAAATCAGGAAGTTTTACACGAGATCGCTTGTTAAATTCTGCAATCGGGGCATAGGGAAATGTAAACAACGGGTAACATGTGATCTGATCAGGGCTGTATAGCAATGCGTTGTCCAAATCATTTTTAAAATCATTGAGCGATTGATTTTCAAAGACAAATATCATGTCAAAATTTACTAAATTGAAACCATGCTGCTTGATGCCATTTAATTTTGATGACAAATCCTCTCTATTGTACTTTCTGCCGATTTGCTTTAAAAACCCATCATGAAAACTCTGAACACCGACACTGATTTTGTCAACACCCAGGGAACGCAGTTTGTTAAGCATGTCCGGGCAAAGATCGTCAGGATGTGTTTCAACGGCAATAGAACCTTTGAATGCCAACTTAGACCTTAACAGTGAAAATATTTCAGCCCATCTCTCGTATTCAATCGTCGGGGTACCTCCTCCAATGTATAGAGATTCAGTATTGCAAAAATGAAGGGCATATCTGTTTTTGTAGATTTCAATTTCTTTTATTAGTGCTTGCCAATATCGATCGGAAACGTCGGGATTATAAGGTTCCTTATAGTACGGACAATATGGACATATATTTTTACAGAAAGGGTAATGTATATACAGGTCCGTACCCGACTGTATTTGCGGCGGCATTCCATCCCAACGCAGAAATTGAAGTTGTTCCTTAAGAAATATATATTTCAGCAACTTTGAAAACATATCAAAATCTAATTCCTTTATTAACAATACTCCCAATGATTCAAAGAAAATATCTCATCCAATGAAATAAATCCATCCTGTTTCTATACTATGTGTAAGTTTTTTTACAGCCCTGTTGGCGGGGACCTCCTCAATGAGTCAACAGGGCTGCTGGTTCCGGGCAGTCAGTACCTGCTGCTGTTTTATTCGTTTGCGTGCATTTGTTCGATCTTTTCCGGGGGACAGGGCTGCCAGTCTTTGAGGCCGTCGATGATCTGCCAGGCTTTTTCGCGGGGATTGTACAGCCGGGCGACTTCATGGGTGACATCCACGACTTTTAGATCGGGGCTTTGGTATAGAACCTCGCCGACGATGAGATCGACGCCCGCGTTCTCGGCGGCGAAGTGCATTTTGTCCTGTACCAGTGCGAGCAGTTCTCCGGGATACCGGCCGGCAAAGCCGATCATGTGGAGTTTTTGCTGCTGGCTTTCTCCCTGCTGTTCGATCTGGGCGGCTTTTTCCCGGTCGCCGTCTGCGAGGGCCTGCTTGTGCTGTGCGTCGAGGTCGGCAAGGTACTGTTCGCAATATGCGGAGTGGGCATAAGCTACACCGACGGCACGGTTGTCGAAGACGCCGATGACTACGGGGCCGGCCGGCCGGGGTCTGGGCTTTGCTTTTGCCTTGATAAAGTCCAGCGAGAGCCAGACGCCCCCTGCTGTAAGAGCCATGAGCGGTACAACGAGCATGATTTTTGTGCGTGTGTTCATCTGTTTTCTCCTTTTCTTTGTTATAGCTATGTACTGTATACACATGTACATTATGGTTAAAAAAATTATTCGATAGCTGTGCGGAGTTTTTCCAGTGACTGGACCATGTCCTTCATCTGGGTTTTCGTAAGGACGGACATGATCTTTTTGACCTCGGCGATGTAGTCGGCATCTACGGATTCGAGGATGCGTTTGGCCCTGGCGGTCAGGCAGACGAGGTTTGTGCGGCGATCGTCAGGGTCGGCCTTGCGTTCGACGAGGCCGGCGTCTTCCATGCGGTCGACCAGGGAGGTGATGTTTGCGCGGTTGACGAGCATCATCTCGCTTAGGCGGACCTGTGAGAGGCCGCAGCCGGGCTCGCTGTTGTGATGGATCAGGAGCATGAGGTTAAACTGGACATCGGTTGTCTGGTGCTGGTCGAAGAACTCGGCGGCCCGCTTTTTGAGCATTGAGGCGGTGTAGTAGATGTTGAGCAGTGCTTCGTGCTCGAGCGTGGCGAAATCTTTCTTGAGTTTCAGTTCTTCTTTCAGTGACATTGAATATCCTTAGGCTTTATATGTTAATATGTGTATTATATATCATAATACTATATCGTCAAGCGCCTTTTTATAATTAATGAGAAAATTTCCAAAAAAAAACGCCCGGGAGGATGAAAACCAGCCCGGGCGGTATAAAAATCGCTCTTTTTTGCCGTTTTGAGCGTGCGAATTTATTTGATGGCCTTGAGAAGTGTCTCAAAGGTTTCGTGGTAGTCGCAGCAGAGGGCGCGGGTTCCGGATTCGTCGATGTTTCCGCCGCCGATGCCGAAGGTGGCAAAGCCCGCCAGGCGGATGGAGCAAACGCCGGCGCCGCTGTCTTCGATGCCGATGACCTGGTTTCTGTGCTCGAATTCGATGCCCAGGCCCACGCGGGCGACTTCGGCGTACAGCCACGGGTGGGGTTTGGGAGAAAGTTCACCGAGGGTGCCTGTTTCGCCCTTTCGAAGCGGGAAGCCGGCGGTGATGATCGCATCGTAAAAGTCCTTTGGATCGCCCATTTCGAGGGTGTCGAAAGCGGAAACGATCTCGGGGTAGGCCTTTTCGTACAGGCCGGAGGTGACCAGACCGAGCTTAACGCCCATGCTTTTGAGTTCGAGGAGGAATTCCTTGATGCCCGGGGAGGGTTTGAAGGCGCCGGGGCGGCCTTTGCCCTTCATGATGAGGTCCATTTCGCGGTGGGTGTGCTCGAAGTAGAATTTGCGGGCCTCTTCGACGGTTTTGTCGGGGCAGTATTTGGTAATGCAGTGCTTGAGGTGCTCGGAGACAGAGTGGCCGGAAACGTAGGGGATGTCGGCTTCTTCGAGCTTGAAGTTCGCATCGCCCAGCAGCGAGGCGGTGGTTTGCTCGATAATCCAGATCCAGAACTCCTCGGAGCGGACGGTGGTGCCGTCGAGGTCCATGAGTACGGCCTTGAGGGGCTTTTCCATTTTAACCGGATGGACGGGGTAATAGGCGGGGTAGCCCATTTTGCTCTGTACGAAAGCGAGGGAGGTGTCTTCAAAGCAGATGAACTCGACCTTTTTATCGCCGGTGGATACGATGGAAACGACGCCGTTTTGGCCTTTTTTGTAGAAGCCGTCCGAGCAGGCATCAAGATTAAACATGCCCGAATCGGGGCCGAAAGTACCGATATTTGGTATATGGACCTGGTCACTCATTTTCCTGAATTCTCCTTGCACTGAGATTTTTCACGTTCTTTTGTCAACACATTTGGCTGGGCACTATAAGGAAAAGGCAAAGGTATGTCAAAGCAAAATCAGGTAAATGGAAATTTTTCCGGGCCGTTTTTGTATATAAATCGGTTTTGTGACGATATTTAGGAATATGAGCAGAACCGCAGAGTGTTAATACTGGTATTGAAATACAGGAAATAACAAAAAATTAATATTTCTCTGCTCTATTTCGCGTTAGAATCCTGTATAAAACAGGTAGATTAAGCTTTTTGGCAAATTTGAGAACAGAATCCGGCTGAGTGACCAGTGAAAATTATCCAGAAATCATTGTTTTTCATATTGATAACCGCATTTGCCCTGTCGGGGCCGGTTTTTTTGCATGCCGCGGGGAATGATCCTGACGAGGAACTGACGCGGCAGCTTCGCATCTATAAAGACGCCCTAATCAGCTCGACGTCGGAGGAGATTCGCTATGACGCGGCGGTTTCGCTGCTTTTGTGGGATCATCCGCAGGCGGTGGGTGCGGTTGTTGAGATTTTGTCGAATGTTTCGGCCGGGCCGGCGCGGCTGGCGATTGTCAAAGCTTTGGCGGACAGCCAGGCGGCGGTGCCGGACAAGGAGGTGTATTTTGAGCCGCTGATGAAAATGCTGCTGGAAACGAAGGAGGGGATTGGACAGGCGGCGGCGCAGGCTTTGACCATCTATGATTATGACAAGGCGGGTGTGCGGCTCCAGGAGCTGGTGTATTCGCAGGAGCTGGACAAGGCGATTCGGCTCAATATCCTCTACGCGTTGAAGCTTCGCAGTGAGAAGGAGGCGGTTTCGGTTTTGATTAAGCTTTTGGATGATCCGAACCGGGATATTGCCGGGGCCGCGGAGAAGGCTTTGCAGGAGATGTTCGGTTACCCGGTGGGCACGGAGCGGGGTGTTTGGGAGAGTATTTTGCGGGAACTGCCGAATAAGTCGCGGCAGGAGATCATGAAGGACCGGCTGGGCAGCCAGAGCCGCAGGATCAATGAGCTGCGGGAGCAGGCGGATTACTGGAAGAACCTGTACCTGACGATGCTGGAGAACCAGTACGAGCATTCGGACGAGGTTTCGCGGGGTAAGTTGATTATCGAGAAGCTCGGGGCGCAGAGTTCTCCGGTCAAGCTGTGGGCACTGGGCAAAGTCGCGAAGCGGTCGAGCGCGACGGTGCTGCCTGAAGAGCAGATTCGGCCGGTGATACTGGATTTGATCGATGACGCGGACCCGGCGGTACGGCTAAATACCGCACAGGTGCTCTCGAAGATGAGCGAACTGAACCCGGCCCAGGAGCTTTTGGACCAGTTGCAGAAGGAACAGGATACGGACGTGCAGATCGCGCTGCTCGAGGCGCTGGGCGAAGCGACGTATTTCGCGCTTTCGCCGGGGTCGAAGATTACGCTGGATGTTGCCACACGGGACCAGACGCTGTTTTGGGCGCGTAAATTCACCCGGGAGGATTTGCCCGAGAAGATTACCCGCGGCGTGAACGTGATGCGGAAGCTGCTGGAACTCAACGGTTTTTCGACCGAGCAGATGAACGAGCATTTGAATTTGATCGCGAACCGGTATGAAGAGCTTTTGCAGGCGGGGGATATCGAGACAGCAAGCCGGATTCTGGGCGAAATGGCCCGCCTGTGTGCCCATAATGGGCCGCTGAAGGCCCGATGCGCAAGGCGGTTTGGCCCGGCGTTTACGCAGGCGTTCGCGGCGGAAAGTGCATCACTCCAGCGTGCAGGGCTGGCGGGTCTGGCGAATATCGATCCGCTGCTGGCGCTCGAGCAGGTGCGGCAGACTGATATCTCGAAAGAGGCGAACCAGTCGATACAAAATACGCTGATCGAGCTGGCAGAGTCGGTCGGGTCGGAGGCGGATTTGAAGTGGCTTCTGGCGATGCCGGTGACGAACGGGCAGACGGAATCGGCCCAGCAGGCGGCGGACGCGATTCTTGGCCGGGAGAGTGCGCGGACGGTGCTTACCTGGTACGGCAAAATGGAGGCGAACCTGACGGCGGTTCGCAAGGCGGAGCTTTTGAAGGCCGCGGAGAAGTCGGCCCAGGCCCAGAAGGATGTGGACGCCCTGAACGAGGCGCGGGAGAAGCTGGCGGGGGTGTATTTTGATACGAAGAAATACGCGGAGGCGGTTCCGCTTTATAAGGCGATTTTGGCGAGTGTGGCCGATGAGGCGAAGCGGGGGGCTGTGAACGAGAAGCTGATGCAGGCGGCCCTGCTGACAGGGGATGCGAAGACGGCGGCGGATGTGTTCGCGATGCATGTGAGCAAAAACAACGCAAGTGCCAACGACGCGATGGTACAAATGCTGGAGGGGTACTTTGCCAACGGGACGATGACCAGCGAGGCAAAGCTGGGGATGCTGGCGGCACTGGAACAGGCGGTGGACGCGGGGCAAAAGCCGGGCTGGGCGGCGCAGATCGGCCAGTGGAAGGCGAAGCTTACGGCGGCGGAAGAACCCGCGCCGGCACCGGCGGGCTAGCGATAAAACAAATATTTCATGCCTATGGATTTTAACGGGAAATTGATCGGGATTAATAAGCCGCTGGGGATTACGTCTCATGATGTGGTGGACCGTGTGCGGAGGATTACGGGGATTCGCAAGGTGGGGCACGCCGGGACGCTGGACCCGCTGGCCAGCGGGGTGCTGGTGGTCGGGATCGGCCGGGCGGCGACGCGGCAGTTGCAGGGGATTTGCGATACATCCAAGGAGTACGCGGCGGATGTGCGGCTGGGCAGGTATTCGCAGACGGATGATGAGGAGGGAGAGAAGACGGCGGTGGAGGTAAAGGATGTGCCGGGGCGAGAGCGGATCGAGCAGGTGCTGGCGGGGTTTACCGGAGAGATCGAGCAGGTGCCGCCGGTGTATTCGGCGGTGAAGATTGACGGGCGGGCGGCGTATAAGTATGCGCGGAAGAACCAGGCGCTGGATATGACCAAGCGTGTGCGGAAGGTGCGGATTGATGAGATTGAGCTTTTGGAGTATGCGTGGCCGGATTTGAAGCTGCGGGCGGTGACCGGCGCGGGGGTGTATATCCGCACGCTGGCCAGGGATATCGGGGCGGCCCTGGAAACGGGGGGTTACCTTACCGGGCTCGTGCGGACGCGAGTGGGGGAGTACAGGATTGAGGATGCGGTGACGCTGGAGGATTTGGAAGGCATGTGATTCTCGGCCCTCGACTTTGCTCGGGCGGAGGGGGATTTTTTATTTTATTAATGGGCCACAGATGACACAGATTTTCACAGATTTTTTTATTATAAATGGGCACAGTTGGTTACGTGATGATTTGCGATGTTGCGGCGGGTGGGTTTGGGAAGTTGGTTTATCGAGCCTTTGACTCGACGATGTTGTGCAGGGCGCACAACATCAAGGATACGGTCTTCGACCGAGACCATTTTATCTTGCCCATGCCGTCATGGTTTGAGGAGGAACAAGAAATGAGAGTTTTGACAACCCGGGGCACACGTCCGGAACGAGCGGCGGTAATGTTACTCTCTTTGAGATGCCTCATTTTCCTTGCTTTTTGATTTCTCCATTTCCTCAACAAACTTCTGAGCAAGCATCTGAGCTTCCACAATTTGCTCTTTGGTCATTTCTTCTCTTATTGATTTTTTCAAATCTGACACGTCAATATCCTGACTACCTGCTAATAAAACCCATTTATAAGCTTCGATATAATTCTCAACTACGCCCACCCCAAGAAAATACATTATACTAAGCTTGTTTTGAGCGTCTGCAAGCCCCTGTATTGCGGCCTTCTCATACCATTCAAAGGCTTTTTTAATATCCTTTGTTACACCATCACCATTGTAATACATTACACCAAGATTATGTTGAGCTTTTGCATCACCCTGTAGTGCGGCCTTTTCATAACATTCAAAGGCTTTTTGATAATTTTCTGTTACACCCATACCACTGTAATACATTACACCAAGATTATGTTGAGCTTTTGCATCTCCTTT
>CAYVUI010000067.1:13064-25274 GCA_964454745.1 uncultured Pirellulales bacterium
GCTTTTTGATAATCCTTTGTTACACCATCGCCATTGTAATACATCTGAGCAAGATTAAATTGAGCTTTTGCATCACCTTTCTCGGCTGCTTTTTCAAACCATTCAAAAGCTTTTTGATAATCCTTTGTTACACCATCGCCATTGTAATACATCTGAGCAAGATAAAATTGAGCTTTTGCATCACCTTTCTCGGCTGCTTTTTCAAACCATTCGAATGCTTTTTGATAATCCTGCTCAACACCTTCAGCATAATAATACATCGAACCAATGAAATATTGAGCACCTGCATCACCCTGTAATGCCGCTTTTTCAAGCCATTTAAATGCTTTTTGATAATTTTTTGTTACACCCATACCACTGTAATACATTACACCAAGATTATGTTGAGCTTTTGCATCTCCTTTTTCCGCTTCTTGAATCAATTGTTTTGCGTAATCAGATAAGTTAGGATCTGTTTCAGCAAAAGAAAAACCAAGACCCAAAGAAGTGAATAGAACAATCAAAATAATTTTAGTTATTAATCCTTTGCTGTTCATGTCTCTTCTCCTTTACATTAGTTTCTCTTCCCATGAACATTCAGCAATCGTTCGGATCGGCATAGCCGCAGTCCAGCCAATCCGAAGAGAATTGGCTCAAGTCGATGAAGTCAACCTTGCAGTCCTCGTTGGTATCGAACACGCTCTGCCGCTGGCAGATTTCCGCGCCGATGTCGTGTAGTTCGACACGTTCCATTTCAATGGCAGTTATACTTATGCTGAACGAAGTACCATCTTCCCAGTTGCCGGTAAGACCATTGCTATCCCAAGCGTAATTATATGCATATATGTGGACTACTGGTTCTGCAATTTCCAGTCCGTCTAAGTAAAGACCAACCTCGGCATCAGTAAAATCTATATTATTAATATCTCCTCCAGTAACATGTACTTGAGCCGAGGTATTATAAAATACAACAAGTTTATTTATGTCTCCACCTGTTATATTAATCCTGCCTTTTGCATTAGATCGCAAATAGATTCTTCTGTGTATAGTTCCTCCGCTCATATTAAAGGTTCCATCGTAAATATACAAGTATTCAAGAAATCCGTCCAGCATGGTCACGTTCGGTGGGGTATTTACTTTTTTGATGATGACGGTATCATAATTGTCACCATCCGAAATAGTTCCATCAGAATAAAACAACTTCGCTGTACAGGCACTTACCAATGTTAACAAAACGATTGTAATAATTTGATAGTTCCTCATGTCTCTTCTCCTTTAAATTAGTTTCTTTTTCTCAGTGCAAGGCCGGCCAAAGCAAACAATGCCAGGCTGCACGGTTCAGGGACGGGGTTTAATAAAAAGGCTCGGCCATGCCCTTCTGGGTTATTGCCAAAACCTACAATTTGTCCCTTATTATTGATATCATAAGCGTAAATTAATTCCCAATTGGTTTCTTGATTAACAAGGTCATTTAGATTGTTTAGAGTTCCTTCAAACCATATTGCTGCATGTCCACCATCCATCATGCCAACAACTTGACCTTTATCATTGATGCTATGAGCTTGCATACCAGGAATATCTATAATACTTTCATTCTCCCATAGAAAAGAACCTGTATTTGTTCGTCCTACTATCTGCCCAGCATCATTTATACCTCTTGCGGCTATAGTGTTATTACCTAAATTTGTCATAACTCCATTGTCCCATATGAACGCACGCAGGTCGCCGTTTAAAGTTCTGCTGCTCCCCACAATCTGTCCATAATTATTAATATCGTCCACATCTGTTAAATCACCTCCCAGAGTTCCTATTTCCATCATTTCTGTATCTTTGTAAAGGAAAGCGCTGTTTTCTCCAGTAGGTGACGTATATTCACCGATAATCCATCCATTGCTATTAATAGTGCTAGCTTCAGAATAGTTCCCTGGCAATGTGTGTATATCGCTTATTATTCCGTCGCTCCAAAGAAATGCATGCCAATTATTACTATCAACTCGACTACCGCCCACAACCATTCTGTTATCATTAATTCCATATGCTTGGCTGTGATCGGAATTATTACCAGAGATTGTTCCTATATCCTTAATTATTCCTTTTTCCCACAAAAAAGCATGTGATGTTGATGGTGATATGTGGCTCACACCTACTATTTGACCTTTATTGTTGATAGAATGAGCATAGCTTGTATTTTCTCCCAAAGTACCTAAGTCAATAAGCTCATATTCCACAGCATGAACAGAAGATACAGTGCACATGAAGCAAATAATTACAATTAAACCTTTCCTCATTTTCTTCTCCTTCCAGTAAAGTTAACTTCTCTTCCTCATCGCCACACCAGCCAAAGCAAACAACGCCAGGCTGCAGGGTTCGGGGATAAATGTTATATCTGCATTATCATAAAGAAAAAAATGGTTGTTCAAGCTGTCTCCATTAACTAAAGTTCCTGTTAAAGTCCCTGCCAGATAGACAATGCCATGATTATCTATTCCTGGTAAACTATAATTGCTTGCAAAATCACCATACTCAACAGGAGTGCCATTGATTTTAAAGTCATAACCTACGAACTCTATAAGACTCGAATGTTCACCGAAGCTATAACCTGCAAATATCTCCTTCTCAAACGTACCTCCACGCACGGTTATCCTGCCATTTTCATAACTTCTCAATTGGTGCTCTAACAACACATCTTCAATTATAGTATAGCTATTATCTCTGCCTTCGATTACACCTTTAACAATACCACCATATACAGAAAGTTTTGTAGAATCATTGGCATCTAAATTACCCCCAATTTGACCAGCGTAAAGATTGATTATCGAATTATTACATCCACTTAATCCATCAACAATATTCCCACCCTCAACAATATCTAACTGTGTGAGCGTCTCTGGGCTATTATAATCGAGTCTTACAAAATCATTTATTTCATAATCTACTACATGTATTTGATTATCCCGGAAATCTACGCGTCCCCACAATAAACCTGAACACACAAAAAGTATTACAGCAAATGTCCTCATGTTCCCACTCCTTCCCGAGCAGTTAACTTCTCTTCCTCATTACAACACCAGCCAAAGCGAACAATGCCAGGCTGCACGGTTCAGGAACGGAGGCGACACGGAAGCCCAAGCTGCCGTAATCGTTGTGCGCGATGTCGTCGTCCCGAACGGACGACCTGAGGGTTTTGTCTTGGCTGACGTAGGAGCCACCGCGGATGCCCCGATCGGAACCAAATGAATAATCTCCACTATAATACGGACTCTCCATCCATTCCCAGACATTGCCCATCATGTCAAAGGTGCCGTTGAGTTCTTCAGTGCCGTCGCCCACATCCCACGGTCCGGCAGGATTGGTGGCATAGCCGTTATCATAAAAGTTCCAGCCTGATTGAGTAGGTGAAGTATCACCCACCGTTGCATACGTTTGCAGATTAGTACCGTTCCAGTACGCCGCCTTGACCCATTCATCTTCAGTAGGGAGAAAATAATACGCATTGCTGTTGCGATACGGATTGGCTGCGTTGTAGCCGGCGTCTGAAGCACTCCAAACACCCAACGTATAATCCTTTGTTCCCTGCGTACCGGTAAACTTATAGGCCGCCTGATGACCGGTGGATGTGTTTAACCAATTGACAAACTGCGCCGCCTCATACCAGCTTACTATGTTCATCGGAACGTTCGTGCCCGTCCAGTAAGGACTCTCGTCATACGCAGAACCCGGACTGCCCGTCGGAGCGCCGTTGATGTCGACGAACTTGTTCCACTGGTCGTTGGTGATTTCAAATTTTCCCATGCGGTAGTCATAGCCAGGGTCGGTGAAACCTTCGAGTTTATTTGGCCCAATGTTTGTACCATTAGCACTGTCTGCATCCCCCGTAATTCTTACAAAATCAATATCAAACTGATTGGACCCCGTGCCGAACGTATCGGCAAAAACAACGCCTGAAATGAAACATACACACAGGATGAATGGTAAAAGTTTGTGAACATGCATCCCGCAACCATTGGTGGGCACGGCCCACCCTACAAAAAACTTCTTCATTTTCCCACCTTTCCAATATAGATTAAACCTCATTTATTGGTGCAACCTGCACCATTGGCCTTATTTATGGAAATCGTTCCGTGACCTCATCAATTTCGGCCTCCATGATGATACCATCATAGCCGCAGGGTGTGGAAATGTCAAGAGTGAGTAGAAATACTCATATTGTGGAAACGGCCTGACGGCCGGGGCTGTCCCTGCACCACGCGGGGTACAGGGTTGAAATTATCCGCGTGGGCACCCTTCGATTTCACTCAGGACAGGGAGCCAACCCTACTTTTGCAGACAGATATGAAATGCACATGTGAAACGGTATCGTTTTTGGTGGGCACGGCCCACCCTACTTTCAACCGCGAAAGACACGAAACTGCCTTCAGGCAGGTAAGTATTTGGACTGCACAGAGGCAAGGATTTCATGATTGGAATTATGTGAAAAATGGGCTATAAAGTTTTGTGTTTTAATCTTCAATCACTTCAATTCCTTTATGGTGAAAATATTTTACCATAGAAGCTCAGGAAGGGCAGGAAGAATGAAATGGATTCATCCTGCGGACGATGCGGAGCCCACCCCTGGGCATAAAAAAGGCCGGGGGTGGCCCGGCCTTTGGGTATTCATCTACACTGCGTCGTTACGGTGTACTTGTTGCAAGCCAGTCGAAGGCGAGCATCTGGAAATCAAAGAGGTTTACGATGCAGTCGTGGTTGATGTCGCCGGGGATGTCATAACAGGTGCCCGGTTCTTTCTCATTGGTCGACAGCTCAAACGCGAGGTCGAACTTCTGGTCGGGCTGGTCATAATGCGGCAGCACGAGCGGCCAGAACGAATTGACCTTGCTGCCGACATTGATCGGCGGCGCACCGGTGACATCGTCAATGATGACCGCGATATCCTGTGTTTCGTGCACCTTGGTCTTCCAGCCCCAGGGATACTGGACCTGGGTGATGGGGATGTTTACATAGACGGCCGCGATGGCGAGCCAGTAGACCCTTTCACCTTCAAGAGGATCCTGGTAGAACCAGTCATCTTCGCTTAGAAGCTGGTTGAACTGGAAGCATGCTTCGTCGCGAACACAGCCGATGCCGGTTGGTCTGCAGATCCACGGATAAATGCCGCACAGGTCCGGGTACATGCACCTCGGGTCCTCGTCGTAGCCGGCGAAGTTCCAGACCCAGTTGTCGCATTTGTGGGTCCAGACGCATTCGAGCGGCTGGCTGTATTGCGGCGGAATCGTCGGTGACAGGCTCTGCGGACTGTCGGTCCAGATCGAGATGTGGAAGTAGTCCGGAACGATGGCGGGCGGATACGGTTGTGTCCAGCCCTGGAACGAGCCCCACCAGTGGACATCGGTTACCGGGCGCGGATCCTTGCAGATCCAGTCGTCTGCCGCGATGATGAAGCCGCCGGGCTGGCCTTCAAACCGTTCGAAGAAGGAGACCTGGTCCCATCCGTAGATCATGGGCGGGACGGTGCCGTCCTCGAATACGGTTGGCGGCTGAGAGAACTTTTTGAAGAACCACTTGTAGGCCCTGGTGCTCTTGTTCATGACCGACAGGTCGTACCAGTAGTTCCAGAGGCGTCCGATCTGCTGGCCGGGTACGATGGGAGTCGGGCCGCCGACCCACTGGGCATTTTCATCGGCCAGGAACACGACCGACTGGGTGATGTCAAAGCCCGGTGCGCTGGTAAAGCCGTTTGCCACCGGATTCGCGGCATTTAGCCCCACAACGGAGCAGTCGATGGTCAGAGTCGTTTTGACGTCCCATGGAAGTGTGCCGCCGGGGCCGCAGGACCACCACCAGGAGCGGATGTTGCCGTTTATGTCCTGGATGCCGAAGGAGATTGCGTTGATCTGTGCGCCCGAGGGGGGCATGACACTGACTGTGATTACCGCGTTGCTCAGGTCCGGGTCCACATCATACTGATAGGCCCAGCCGGATGAATAGGAGCCGTCCTGCATGGCGTCGTCGCCCCAGGCCATGATCAGGCCCTCTCCGGGTTCGGGAAGGCCGCTGCCGTTGTGCGGATAGAGCTCGGCAGGGTAGAACTGGTTGGGCGGATAGGGGTCGCCTTCCATCAAATTCATATTCCACTGGTGCATGTAGTCATTCCACTCTATGGGGGAGATGGGCTCGATAAAGCCGTTGCCTCCAGGGAATAGTGACTCGGCCCATTCGATTTCAGACTTGACCTGGAAATAGGGCGAAGCGATTAGGACACCGGCACATGCCAGTGTGAACAGTAGTAACATTAACTTTCTCACTTTGATCCCTCCTTATGCAAAAAACAATACGATTGGATTTGTTGACCTGTTGACTCTGTTAACATTTTTATGTGAAACCCTGTCAGGGATAATGTCAATTGTTTTTGTATATAAAGGGGGTATGCACGGGTGTGGGTATTCGCAATTTGTATGCTGCCTTGCCATCACTTCTCCTACTCGCCGTGGCTTACGAGTGATTGTGCGCATGAAACAGCCGCATGCGTATCGGTAATTCTCCCAGGTGTGCTCTCTACTGACGGATGTGCCTGTCAAAAGCGGCCGATTTCCAAAGGTGTTTTCATGCTTTAGTCACACATTTCATGGTACCACTTTGGGTGGATTTGTCAAGAATTTTCTTGGTATTCTATAGAGATTGTCCAAATTATGGCTTTTCTGATTCAGAAACGAGGGAGGCTGTGCTGAATGTTTTGATGAGTATGTGTGCAAGGCTGTGAAAATGTGGTATAGTATCGGCATGGCAAAAAAAGAGCAGTCAGTTTATTCGGTATCGCAGGTGCATGCATTGATTCGCGGTGCGCTGGAGTCTTCGATGCCGCCGCGGTTTACGGTGGAGGCGGAGGTAAGCCAGTGGACACTGCACCGGGGCAGCGGGCATGCGTATTTTACGCTTAAGGATGAGGACTCGGTGCTAAGCTGCGTAATCTGGGCAAGCCATTTGCGGAAGGTGAAGTTTGAGCCGCAAGCGGGGCAGGTGGTCCGGGCGCAGGGGTATGTGGATGTGTACCCGGCGCAGGGGCGATTGCAGTTTTACGCGGAAAAGCTGCTGCCGGGGGGCGTGGGGTCTTTGCAGGCGGCGTTTGCGCAGATGGTGGCCAAGCTCGAGGAACAGGGGCTCTTTAAAGATGAGCATAAAAAGGCGCTGCCGCGGTACCCGATGCGGATCGGGCTGGTGACCAGTGCGGACGGGGCGGCAGTGAATGATGTGAGCCAGAGTATTGCTTCGCGGTGGCCGTGCGCGAGGCTGTACCTGTGCCCGGCGCGGGTGCAGGGCGAGGGGGCGGCAAAGGAGATTGCCGAGGCGATTGGCAGGCTTAACGACCAGCGGGATAAGCTGGGGCTGGAACTTTTGATTTTGGCACGCGGGGGCGGATCGCTGGAGGATTTGTGGGCGTTTAACGAGGAGGCGGTGGCAAGGGCGATTTTTGATTCGGTTTTGCCGGTGGTCAGCGCGGTGGGGCACGAGCGGGATGTTACGATTGCGGATTTGGTGGCGGATTGTCGTGCGTCTACGCCGTCGAAGGCGGGGGTGGAGGCGGTGCCGGATGCGGGGGAGGTATTGAAGTCGCTGGACTCGCTGGAAAAGCGGCTTGGGCTTCGGCTGGATTCGAGCCTGGCTTTGGCGAAACAGCGGCTGGACTCGCTGGCGGGGCATTATTTGTTTCGGGATCCGGTTCGGGTGATCGAGCCTCGGGAGGGGGAGCTGGAACGGGTTGGTGAATCGCTGAATCGGGCGATGAAAGATAAGCTGGGCAAACTGCGGGAACAGGTGGGGGAATATGAGAAGCTTGTGCGGCAGATGGAGCCGCGGGGGCAGCTTCGGGAAAAGGCGGTGGTTTTGTCGGAGTTGAGCGCGAAGCTGGGGCACCTGGCCGGGCGGAATGTGCAGCAGCGTCGGTGGGAGGTTGAGAAACAATGCGAGAAGCTTGTGTCCGTCATGCAAACGAGCTTCAAGACGCACGAGATGAAGCTGGACGGGCTTGAGCAGCGATTGAACGCACTGGACCCGCGGGCGGTATTGAAACGAGGGTATTCGATTACCTGGAAAGCCGGCAGGAAAAAGCTTGTCCGGACGCCGGGGGATGTTAAGGCGAATGAGAGAATTGTTACGCAGTTTGCCGATGAGGGGGAGATCACCAGTATTGTGGAGAACCCGGGCCCTGAAAAGGAAATGCTCTTTTAGAGCGGAAAAACATTTTTACGGGGGGCTTGAACGGGGCGGTGATTCGGATTACAATCCGGTATGATGCGAGCGTGGCGGAATTGGCAGACGCGTCAGGTTTAGGTCCTGATGTCCCAAGGGACGTGGAGGTTCGAGTCCTCTCGCTCGTACTGCCTTAGGCAGGTAAGATCATGGGTTCATTTTCTGTATGGGTCCGCTCCCGCTGGTCGCTTGTCAACAGCAAGATTGCTGTGGAGGTTCGAGTCCTCTTGCTCGTGTTTCAATTCTTTATCAAGCATCTCTCGTAAATTGTAATTTAGTTTTCAAAAGGAAGTTACGTTATTTTACTTTGAGTTCGAAAATTCTATGTTTTTCTTCAAGCCTCTGGGATATGTTACAACATTTTTTACGCAACATATTGATTGATATGGCTTTATGTAAATTCGAGAATTTTTATACATTCTCTAAGCTACAATTACAGTATTTTACGAAATTTCTACTTTTTTAATGTTAAAAAGGTGCGTTCTCACTTTCTGAGCCGTTAATATGAATAGAACGATTCATGAATCTCGAAAGGAAACCGTTGTGAAACAATCCAACAAAGCGATTGAACTTCTTGAGAGTTCCGGATTCCGGTTACGAAATCTGCTCTTTAAAATGACATTATGCGAGAACACTGCGGACGATTTGATGCAGGAACTGTTCCTGAAGTTAGCTGGCTCGCATGGATTTGGCCATTGTCGCAACGGATTTGCGTATGCCTGGCGAACGGCAGTCAACCTGGCTCTGGATTACCATCGAAAGAAACGGATTTCCAAGCCACTGGATGAGCGGGATACAACCAGTACAGTAGCATCCGATCCAGTGGACAAACTGGCAGATGATGAACATATTCAGATAATCCTGAATGAAATCTCTCAAATGAAGCCGCCCGGCCGGGAAATACTGATCATGCGACATCTTGGACAGCAGTCCTTTTCGGAAATCGCAGACATCCTCGAAAAGAAAGAAAATCACATTCGGTCAATTGCCTCAAAGTCATTGGCGAAACTTCGCAGCAGGCTCAATGGGCAATTGGATATCGAACCGTAGACATCAAACTTTATCACCCACTTTAAAGAGGTGTAAAAATGGATCAAAAAGAGACATATATCATTAATAAGCTAAATGAGTTAAACGTCATAGAGCAGGATCCGCAGCGTGCCGGAGATAATATCAAGCATGTTAGGCAGATGCTGGAGACAGGAGCCCCCGCTTCGCACAGGCACCATGGGCTGGGATTCAAGGTTGCTGCGGCAATTATCATTGTTTTGGGGCTATTCTTCGCTTTTCAGCCTAAATGGGCAAACAACAATGTTGCCTGGGCCGATGTGGTCGAGAAATTTAACTCGATCACATTCTTTAACGCTTCTGTGTATATAAAAGAAAATGCAACTGATGAGCCGTTACAGATTGAAATCTGGCGAAATAGTCAGAAGAAAGTTCGGATCAGAGTGGACAGTCAGGTTCTATTTGGTGATGGCAGTGCTGTTGTTGCAGGATTTGCAATAGACAGCCCCATTCGAAAAATAGAGACTGAAGAATACGATGAAATGGGCATGGCGATGATTCAGCGGTTGTTCAATTTTGAGAAGTTTTCGCTGGATACAGTGATTGCGTCTTTTGGTGTCAATAAAGAACGCCTCAAAGAAACAACACCTTTAATAAATCCGTCGGCAATGATTTCAGAGGACATGCTGGTTTTCGACATACAATCTGATATCAGCCCGGAATGGATGCGTATATGGGTACTTCGTGAGAGCCGTCTGCCAATACGCATCCGCAGTTGGGATCCGCGTGACGGCGATTGTGTGGATGCAATCATCAGCTATTCACAAGAACAATCACCGGATTTCTTTGATCCGGATGCTTACGAGAAGGTGCTGTTGGAAGTCCAGCAAGGCGGCTCCGCGGGTGGTAGAGCTAATCTCGCCTATGCACTTCTCCAGGACCCTGGTGGAAAAGACTACACCCCTAAAGACCTCTTTAATAAGGCAAAAGCAGATAGCAAGGCCGGGGAATCTGAGGAGATTAGTGGTTACCATCTACCCCAGATCGAGCAAGCTGGTGTCACTGAATACGGTGCTGTTTGGGTGATAGCCTCAAAATCTCAAAACCGAAAACCAGATGGTCGCACCTTTTATGGTTTTTCAGATGTAAGCGATGATTTAGGAGTAAAGTACCGCTGTGCCGATAGTTCGTGGCGATTGCGGGATGACAATTCTATTCAAATCTTCACGCCTGAGGGATATCCATTCGATTCTGCAAGGCCAAAGGAATTGACTCTTCGGTGTTCGGTTGAAGCTACAGGACCCTACCAGAAAGAAACATTGATTGGTAATGTCAAACTTGATAGTTGGAGCGAAAACACCACGTGGCCTCAGGATAGATATAAAAGCAGTGAATTGAAGATAATGCTCCGACAAGCATGGAACAAAGTTGGTGAACATGAGGTATGTCAAAAAATACTCGAATTTGTCCGAGAGCTTGATACAAAAAATCAACACAGCCATGAAATTGGAAAAGTCCGACTCCGGATGCTGATCAAGCAAAAAGACTATCAAGATGCGGCAATACTGGCTGAGAGATTTTTGCCTGAAGAATATAAAGTTTTCAGAAGTAAAAAAGCAAATGCTGACTATTATAACTTCTATGACTACATCATTGCGATTGCCGCAAACGAAAATGTACAAAGAGCAACAGAATTGTGGAACGAGATCAAACAACTTGAGCCTGATTTGAGCCCATATAACAACAGTACGAAGAAAGAAATCATGGAACGCCTCAAATATCAGATTAATGGTGTTTCTATGAGTCAATTGATATCACCATTGTTTTCAGCAGGATTGAACCCCGAACAGGTCAGTCGGATTATCGGTTTTGATGTGCTGCAAAACGAAGATACAAAATGGTATGTGCCTGAAAAATATCGTCGTCTGAAAGATCCCCGTGTGATTAAACAAGAGGCATACAAGAAAAAACTGACTGAAAAGTATATGGCAAATCCCCTTGAGCCGGGCCAGATGGTTCTGAATAAATGCAAATTAGATGAAATTGCCTATATGGGCCCTGTGCCGGATGTTAAGGATCATTACTTTTACGTGTTTAATCGAGATTTACATGATTTCCTGAAAGGATACAAGTCAAAAGGACAGGTCGGCAGAGTTAATCGGGTACAAATTGCAGACAATGTCAAGAACATCGAGCTTCATCATGAAATCATTTTTAACAGCCCGGATGGTTTTCAATGGGACGCATGCAAAGAATTCGTCATGTCGGAATTGGGACTGGAAGCGATTGAAGGCACTCAAACCGAAACCGTTTTAATTGCCCAATATAATGGGGCTGAACGCAAGGATTATCGGGATATTCGTTGCCCGGCAGTCAGGGGATCAACACAGACCCCGGGCATGTTAGCATATCGTACTTCTGCAGGCATAACTCTAAGAAACGTACTTGATGCTCTGGCGGGAGACCAAGAAATGCTGGTAATTAATAACACAGGTCTTGATGACAAAACAATTATCACCCAGGAAGTTGCCAACTTTAAAACCGAAAAAGGCATGGAACTAGCTGAAAAGTGGTACAAGGAGAACTTCGGTATTACTTTCCGTAAAGAGCAGCGAGAGTTACCCGTCTGGACCATTCGAAAAAAGCAATAAACCTATTATTCAGACGAACCGTCCCAAGCCGGGCCATGTACCCGGCTTTTTTTAAAATCCCCAGCAACATTTCACCGTTTTCTGCGCCTTTATAACAAGGCATAAGGCTATTCATTTCAGTAATTAAAGGTGAAGTAAGACGGTTTACTAAATCCAAAATACTTCGAACCTTGACATAAATTGCAGTACAGGTTAAGTATTCCAAGATGGGTGGCCAAGGAAGTTAGATAATTGTCCCTCCAACCGTACTGCCTTAGGCAGGTAAGATCATGAGTTCATTTTCTGTATAGGTCCGCTCCCGCTGGTCGCTTGCCAACAGCAAGATTGC
>CAYVUI010000068.1:0-24852 GCA_964454745.1 uncultured Pirellulales bacterium
CTCAAAGCCGTCGTGCATGAGCTTTTTCCTGAGCCGATGGTCGAGGTTGAGGGCAGCCATTACGTCGATGTCGTGCTCAACCGCAACCACGGCGATTTGCAGGTGAACCTGATCAACACTGCCGGGCCGCACGCGCATCCGGATGTGTACACCTTTGACGATTTCCCTGCGGTCGGGCCGCTGACGGTGACCCTTCGCCTGGACGAAAAGCCCAAACGCATCGCGATGCACCCGGGTAATGAGATGATTGATTTTACCTGGGAAGACGGCGTTGCGAAGATGTTCGTTCCGCGGCTGGAGATTCATAAGATTCTCGTGATTGAGGATTAACCGGTTGAGTATAACCTGAATGACGCGCATCAAAAAGGGCGGCTCGAGATTGGCCGCCCTCTTTTTTTTGCTTGCTGCCGGTGTTTGTTACCCGGTCACCCGGGCCTTGATTTTACTGACCAGCATTTGCGTCTGCGGGCTCTGGCTTTGATGTGCCTTGCCGAACGCCTCTTTGATCTGCCTGCTGGTCTGGCGGAGCGCTTCGTTGTTTTCCACGATCTCACGCAGGGCCTTTGATTTGTCTCTCGCTTCTTTCAAAAACCGCGCCGCCCGGATACCGTATGCGCCGCCCGCGAGGCCCGCAAGGGCAATCCCCAGCTCCATGAATCCATCGGCAACCTCCCACGCATCGGGCCGCTTTGCCGCTTCGGTCACGGCCTGGTCCGCGATTTCGAGCCCCGCGCCTGCGAGAATTTCCGCCTCGGGCAGCTCTGTGGGCAAACCGCAGTAAGCCACGAACGCCCGGCTCTGTCTGTGCGACAGGTCCGCAAGTCCCTGCAAATTTTCGGAAGCGTCCTCTTCTTTGGCCTGCTGGGCCGCCAGCCGCGTGGTCTCATGGTGGAGCCACGCATTTTGCTTTTGCGCCTGGCCCGGCGCGAATCGAAGCGATTTACAACCTGCCAGGCAAATTGCCAGAACAATCATCATCCAGATCAACTTTCGCATCGTACCTCCCTTTCTTAATTTGAGTCTGACAAACATTCCTCCGCCCGCTGGAGGCGGTATTCCATTGCGATTTGTTCTTCGCGCATCTTTTCGTACCGCACGGCGAATTTTTCCTGTTGTTCGAGCAGCTCATCGACATTACAACACAGCCGATCAAGCTGGCGCTGGAGGTTTACCCAGCTTCCAAGGATCAGTGAGGCCAGCAGCACCAGCTCGATCACCATCGAAAGGTCGATTCGACGGCTCAGGTACCACCGTCCGTTTTGCGTGTTTTCGTTTTGCCTGTCCATGTTCACCCGTCCATTCTGCTTCGCAGCAAATCAAGCACTGTCTTTTGTTTTTGCATGTCGATTACCGCCTTTTCAATCCACACCCGGCTTTGGTCGTCGTCCAGCAGTTCGAGCAGGTTGCGCCCATCGGGGCACGCAAGAATTCGCTGGCCCGGCCAAAATCCCGCGCACGGCAGTGCGGTTTCCACCTGCGTTTTTTCGAATACATACCGATGCGATCGGCCATACTGGCGAAGGTACTGATCGAGCGGGGCCTGGTCGTCGGTCTGTTCACTTTCGCGTGTGCCTGCCAGCACCTCGTCATAAAACCGGCTTTGCGGAGTCACGATTCGATATGCGAATTTCCGCGGCAGCCGAACGGTGTGTTCCAAAACCGGCGCACACGAATGCGCGGGGCCGTCCTCGTATCGTCCCCGCAGGCGGTTATCCCCGCGGATCACCGCGGTCACCCGAAACCGCAGCGTACCGTCAAACCATGCCTGCCAGATCTCGCCGCTGATCGCATAGCTGCTTAGCCATACCCCGCACTCGCCGCTTAGCACACGGTACGAATCCGCGTACCGGTGCCACGTGATCCCATCGTAGGATACCTCCAGGCAGATGCCCTCGCTCTCGCCCTTATCGTTCAGGGTCAGCGACTTATAAAACCGCCGCCGGATTTTCCGGTAGTCCGCAGTCCCGAAGATCGGCGAAAGGTCATACCCCGGCTGGACGTAATCCCCGGCTTCATTCAGCACCCATTTGCGGTACACATCCTGTACGGATTCAAAGTTGATCGCAGAGCGTTTGTAATACGTTGCGTCCAATCCCTCGAGGCTGTCATCCCAGCCCGGCTGGAGTTCAAACGTCGCCTCGTACTCGCGAATCTCGCCAACCCCGGTAAACGCCTGGACCACCGGGTGAAAATCCTGCCTGCGACGCACACTTACGATACAAGTTTCACTAAGCTCCGGGTTGTCATCACGGCCGGGAATGAACAATTCCGCCGATCCCTCGCCTCCCGGCTGATAGAATACAATCCGCTGGCGCGGACCGATGTCATTTCCTGACGGAGCAAGATAAAACCCGATCCCACACAGACGGCAGATTTTTCCGATTGCCTCGAACGCGCTCGTGGAGGTTACATTCAGGTCATATAAAATCATATCGCCGCACCACTGCTCCATTTTCCACGCCGCGTCGCAAACCAGCTCACCGTACAGCACATACTCGCAAAGCAGGTACTCTACTGCCTGGGCCGCGGTCCACCATTGGCTCTTCTCCTCAGGGCCGGCAAAGGGATAGTAATTCTTGCCATCATGCCAAATCCGATCACGGGCACGATTGGGCTGATCGTTTTGGTTAAAAATACAGCGAACCGCCTCATCAAGGAAGGGGCCGTTCACTTCATCGCTTCGCCTTTGCCCGCGAATCATCCGGCGATCAAGTGCCGCACCGAAATCTTTGGCTGTAAGTTCCATGTTCCAGTGTTTATTATCGAACCGGCTCTCCATCCCCTCAATGGTCCCGGTGAAGATGCATCGACTTTTCAGTACATCACTGCCGTCGGTATTTTGCAGGGATTCGTAAATCTCAATCGGCCGGCCCATTCCCGCCATGTGCGTAATCTCCACGGGTGTAATTCCCTTGGAAACGGCAAGCTGTGCAAAGCTTATGTGCGGATAGCCTTGGCGGATGATCTTTGCCACTTCGAGAAAATTGCACAGTTGTCCTTCGATAAAAACGCCGAGCCTTTTCGCCTGCTTTTGCAAAGCGGCTGCCGGCTGGGCGTCATATTCTTTGATTATGGTCATCGTATCCTCCCTCCGAGGCGAATCGGCCCGATGCTGAGGACAGGCCGCGGGGTATCTTCTGTAATATCAAGCCTGGTCTCGTAATATGTTTTAGCCGGACTGACTTCAGGGATCACTTTCACCGCGAAGCGATGTCTGCCCGGTGCAAGCGGCCCGGTTTCAAATGAGTGTATCCCCCGGCCGTAAAAATCCACGTTGCCCAGCGGTGCGGAAAAATCAATCACGCCGCTGCCGTTGTCCGTGTATACCGCAAAGCCCATGGGCTTTTGGCTGGACGTGGATTCATACAGCCAACGCACTTTTGCACGCAGCCCGGCAACCTGATCACACTCAATATGTACAATCCTTTTCGCGACCGAATCCATATTCAAATCCTCAATCAGATTTCCTCGCTCCATACGCCGTGCTTGCTGACCACCGCCCAGTCGCCGTTGTCATCCGCAACGACCTGGATGCACTCACCGACCGCGTCGGCCCATTTGTACTTGCCCGGCGTTGTGCCGTTGTCGTCGCGGATCGCCCGGCCGGTTCCCGGCTCGATGCGAAGCTGCTGGGCGGCCTGCACCGAAAAGGTGAACGTCGTTCCCGCGGGCGCACCATCGGGGAGAGTAAGCGTTACCGTGCCCGCTGCCCCGAGATTGGTGTGCACACTGCCCGACTGCGAGGCGGACAGGGTATCGTCCGAGGTGTGTGCCTCCAGTGCACCCGCTCCGCCAGCGCCGCCGGGCAGGGCGATGCTGTGGTGGTTCCGCGCATCGGCGATTTCGGTAATGTCGCCGCCGCTGGTTCGGATGACCGCAAGGCGAACGTGCAGCCCCGAGGCCATCGAAGGGAACCCGCTGTATTCGTTCGTGACGAGGTTGCCCGCGGTGTCGAGGTATACGTAAATTGCCTCCTTTTCATCTTCGAGCAGATTGCCCGACGAGCCGGCGTAGCTGACCAGGCCCGTTCCCACCCAGAACCGGCCCGGCTTTACGCCGATGTTCAGTTCGCCTTCGTCAAACACGCGGAGGTCATTGCCACGGCACGTCGCCAGCAGCAGCCGATGAAGCAGCCTGCGAAAATGCAGGTAATACGGCGACTGCCCGGTCGGGATGTACTCCACGCCGGTAAATTCCTCCGCGGTCAGGTTCAGCAATTCCTGGTCTGATGGATACACTTCGCTCATTGTTTTCTCCCGTTTTATTCGATTGTGATTTCCGTTGTTTCGATGCGGCTGGTTTGCCCGTGCGAGTTTGTAATCTCGATGCCGAATTTGTATGTTCCCGCTGTAAGTTCGCGGCTTATCCAGTCAAAGGCGAATGCGTCATAGCCATGTTCGCCAAAACCGAACCTGCCCCGTCCAAAGCCCGGTGTTGACGCGCTGTCAAAGCCAAAGTCCGACCGGCCAAAATCGCTCATCCCCCACCCGCTCTTGTCCTGCCAGGCGTTCCAGAGGTTCATCGGCTCGGTATCGAGCGGCTGGGTGTAGTCTATGTCGCCAGTGCCGCCGTTGCTGAAGATTCGCACCCGTCCGCGATACGCAGCTCCCATCTCACGAACGATGAGTATACGCACGCGCTTTGTGTAATTCTCCTGGGTGCCCCAAACCTGCATACCGCCAAACGGTACAAGCTCGATCACAACCGGCGCGGCGAAACTGCGCGGCACAAATACATCGATCAGGCGGCCCGATTCACTGGTTACCAATTGACGCTGCTGCTCCTCAATTAAAACCGCCATCGGATCGTGTGTTTCCAGGCCGAGGTCCAGAACCAGGCTTCGCCCGTGTGCCGGTTCGTTTAAATCGGCCCCGGTAAACAGCCGCACGTTATTGCTGCCCGCCGTACTCACGATTACACATCCTTTCCGAGCTGGCAGTACCGGGCCGTGAATTCGCAGCACACTCCTACACCCGCGAAGAAGATATAGCCCGCCTCGAATTGATCCATTCGCAAATGCGAATACACCTGCCCGCGTTCTGTGCGGATTGTAATCTCGCCTGTACCCGCCAGCGATTCGATCTGATCGATCACCTTTTGTAAACCTTCACGGCTAAGCGCACGCAGTGTTCCCTGCTGGCTTAGCTCACGTGTCCTGCGGCCAAGATCTACCGATACTACGCCATCGACACCCGCACCGCTTTTGTCCGCATGCTGCCGCGTCCAGCTCCGGGCCCGGATGTTCTGTTCGTCCACAAAAATCGATTCGTTGATAATCGCCCACATATCCGTTACTCCCGTTCCAAAAGGCCGATGCCCGCCAGGCGGACCTCCTCCGCTTTGCCGTCCAGGTTTGTGTCCAATTCGGCGAGTACCCGCTCGCGAGCCCTTTGGAACTGCACGGTATATAAATGCCGCTTCTGGAAAAACACCTCCGTACTGTCGCCGGTGCTCAGGCTGGCGTAAATTTTCGCAAGCGTACCATATACGCTCACCAGCCGCAGGTCCTCGGCATTGAGCAAATGCTCGGTACCGTATTCGCTGGTCGATCGGCCCGGCCGAATCCCCAGCCGCTCGGTCAATTCCAGCGCAACGATCCCCGCCTGCATCGCGAAGCTGCACACGCGAAAGCATACGTCCTGGCGGTCGGCGGGCAGGATTGCGTCGCCATCACGGTCCGGGCGAAGCAGCGAAACCGCCATCGAACCTGACGGCCCGACGGACAGGACTTCCAGCACCTGTTCCACCATCCGCGAAACATCATGCACAAAAACGATGCCGCCGGGTTCGATACCGCACGCGGCAAAATCAGTTCCTGCCAGCGACAAGACCCCGCCGGATAGTTCCGCCCCGGTCCCGCTGCACAATACCTGCGTGGCAAAGGGGCAATCGCTGAAAAGCCCCGGTTCAAAAACCGCCAAATCCCTGTCATCGCTGAATCGTGTCATCTTTTTCTCCTGTTATATTCTCGAACAAGCCGCAGGCACACCGGGCAGATGCACCTGCGGTTTGCACGAAATAAATGCAAACCGTCCCCCTCGTTAACTCGTGGCCAAACCGCGGATCATCCCGTGTGCGGCCTCGTTGCGAAGCTCGAGCGTGTACTCGCCGATCAGCTCGCCGCATTCGTAGTCGCCGTTGCTGGCCAACTGCTTAAAGTGGAAGCTGCGGCCCGCCATCGGCACCACGCTGACCCTGGACGAATCCAAAAGCAGTACCGCGTCCTGCGGCATCCAGCGGGTCGTCAAAATTCTACACGCCCCAAAGTCGCTCTCATACACCCGCACCATGTCACGGTAGGTCGTGTCCCCGGCGTTGTACGAGCGGCTCTCGGTCAAAAAGCTGTTGATCGCCCGCTTCTGGAATCCGCCGGTGACAATCAGGTCGATGTTGCTGCTGCTCTCTTCCCAGATGTTGCGGAGTACGTAATTGATCATGTCCTCGCCCAGGCCGGTACCGGTCGGGAAGCCGCTGTCCCCGGTGCGGTACACGTGCGTGGACAGGTGTGGAATGATCCCCTTCATCGAGCGGCGGACCGTCGCACTGCCCTGGGGTGTGCTTTCCGGAAGGCCGCCGTTGATGACGGTGTTCTCGAGGTCCCGCAGCAGTTCACGCAGACGCTCCTGCTTCTGGTAATCCATCTCATCGCTGACACCGATCTGGTTGACTGCCATGTCCGTACCGCTGACCTCCACGCTTGCGGTAAAGATCTGCGTGAAGTTACCCTTGCGTACGCGGTTGGTAAACCGCGCCGCGGGTTTGTCCGCCCCTTCCAGCGCGGCGTTTCCGAGGATGCGAACCAGTTGACCGTTGACCAGGTTCTCCGGGATGGTTCCACCGTACCCGCGCACGATCGTCAGGTCATTGCCGCTGACCGCGGTGACCAGGATCAGTTCCTCGCTGCCGTCGGCCTGGATCTGATCGCCCGCACGGAACAGCGAACCGTTGGTCATCGTCACGGATGTATCGCCGTCCGGATCACTGATCGAACCGTCATTGATGATATCCTTGTTGGCCAGCAGTGAATCCTCGAGCCATTCGTGATACGTGCTCGCCGCTGAACGCAGCGGGTCGCCGAGTACGTCCAGAAGCGGCGTCTCAAACGGCGAAATAATCCCCACCAGGTCGGATACATCTTCGGCGATTTCCGGCAGCGCGGCCCCGGCCGAGTAGGTTGCTTTTCCTGTAAATGCCATCGTAATTCTCCCATCCAAAAGTTACGTTTTGTTTCCCTGCCGATGCAGGCCTACCGATTTGCTCTTCTTGCCCGCATGTACTCATGTACATCTTTGCGGCTGCCGCTTCGCGCGGCGGTCTGTGCCCTTCGGGACAACGCGGTTGTATTCGCGTTCGTTTTTTCTTTGAGCCCCTGCGTCCGCCCGGGGAGAGTGCCCCGCGTCGGTTCGCCGGAGAACAGCAAAGGCTTTTCTTTTCGCAGTTGCTCTACCGCCTGTGCGGGTTCGATTTCACCGTCCTGCTGCATCTTTTTCTCCGCGAGCGCCATGGCGGCTTCGACATCCAGTGCCCCTGCACCTGTGAGGCTCTCGGTCAGTTGATGCTGTGTTTCGAGTGTCTTAACGGACTGCTCGAGTTTTTGCCGCCGGGCGTCGCTCTGTTCGAACTTCGACTGCAAATCCGCGACTTCCTTTTCCGCAGCCTGGGCCCGTTTGCGATAGCGGATCGCCTCGCTGACCGGTACGGTCTTTTCCTCGGCTTCATACCCCGTCGTTTCCTGCGTCTCATGGTTCATTTCAGACATGTCTTCCCTCTCGTTGAATTGCGTTTGCGATTATTCGTATCCGAGCTCGCTGAGCACCTGTTCCTGCGAAACGCCCAGCTCGCGTTTGATCTGCGCCTCCTTGAGCCGCTCAGTCATGTCCTCGGGCAGCGGGTTGGCAAATTCCACCTCGACTTTTCGTTCCGCGGCATCCGTGGCATAAATCCCGAACGTATCGAGGCACTCGAGCACCAGTTCCGCGATTTGCGCGATGCCCCGGCCGTACGTCAACTGCTTGCGGGTGTTGCGGGCCAGCATCCCGAGAAAGACCATCCGGATCGCCACCGCGCTGGTCAGGTTGCCCACCTTGTCCCGCAGCATCCCCGCGACGACCGGCGAGACACCGCTTACCTTATCGAGGGCGTCGCGAATCTCCGAGATGTGCAAATCCTCGTTGGGGGCGTGATGGTCCCCGCCGAAGCTCTCGATGCTCGCCTCGGTGTTTTCCGTACACCAGATATGCCCCGGCGAAACCGTTCGATTGGTAACGCCGTCAAAGCCCTTGGCCAGGTACATCTGAAAGCACTGCAGCGTCAGGCGGTTCGCCCGGTCGCTAAGCCGTGTATTGAGTTCATCCTGGAGCGGAATCATCTGCTCGACGTCGCTGATGCCCTCGTAGTAATACGGCTGGGCGATATTCTGGATATGCACGACCGGCACCCGGCCCAGCGGATTGATACCCGAATCGACAAGCTGCTCATTTTCATATCGCTGCCAGTGACAGGGCCCGAGAATCTCCGTGATTGTGCTGTGCGCACGTTTGGAATCCGAAGAGCCGATAACGGGATGGGCAGGATCCAGCGAGTTTTTCGGCTGGGTAAAATGCTGAATATAACAGCGGAGGTTACGATAATCGTTTTCATCCAGGATCGGAAGTGCCCGGGGCGCCTCGATCAGCTCGAGGCCCACGCGGCCGCAAAGGGTGAGAACCTCTTGAAAGGACTTCTCTGTCCTTGTAGTGGAGGCATGAGAAAGAAGTGAACTGTTACCAGTGGTGTTGTGCGAACCCAAAGAAGTAAAAAAATTCTCATCCCAGCGGACCGCGCAGTCTACGAAACCGTACACACTGCCGAGCACCGCCATATCCTGAAAGAAACCCGCTCCGCCGCTGCCCGCGATCACAGCTTCAATAATCGCGTCAATGTCTCTGCGCCGCCGGGCATCCGGAGCCTTGCTGCAAAGGGTAATCCCCTTGCCGAATAAAAAATCCACCATGGCGTTGATCCGCCAGGCGATGTCATTCTCGATCACAATCTCTTTGCGCCGGCAGTTTTCCAATTCGCTGCGCAGCCCGTCGGGCCCCTGGCGAAACCCCGTAATGCGGGCGGGTAGCCCCTGCTCCTGTGCCTGTACATAGCTGCGGCTGGACTCGTTAACCACCCGGCTGGACAAACTCTGTGCGCTCAGCGGCGAGATCGGGTTTTGGTAGTAATCCCACAGCCGTCCGAAGTGCCGGGAAAGGTCCAGCCATTTCTCCCCGGTCAGCCAGTGGACAAAATTTTCGTCGACCTGCGGATCATTGAAAATGTCAAGTTTCAGTGCCATGGTTTTTCCTTTTCATTTTTCTTTTTTGCTCTCACCCTTACCGCGAAACGGAAAGGAAAAAGGCCCCCGCATGCAGGAATGGAAAAGGAAAAACTGCTAACCCCCGGTCCGGCAGGCAGATAAAAAATTTTATTTTTTTACCCCGTAGCCAAATAGTGCAAGCGCAAATCACCGCCTCGGCGCGCGGGTCTCTCGTGCCCTTGCGGTTGTATCTGCGCATAAAAAAAGCCCCGGCGTATACACCGGGGCTGGTCATCTCAATATGTGACAGGTCCGGGCAACATACCCGGGCTGGTCAAAAGCTTAGCTTTCACTCTTTTCCGCGTCTGCCTCTTTGTTACTCCATTCGATGGTGGCATTGCCGCGAAGATCTTCGAGGAACTTCTGTGCGAATTCCTGCTTCTTCATCTTTTCGAGGTTTTCCATCAGCTCCCCTTTGACATCGTCGAAGGTCTTGGTGCTTGCTTCGGTCTTGTCGGTCACCATGATGATGTGATAGCCAAACTGGGTTTCCACGATATCGCTGATCTCGCCGGGGTTCATGGCAAAGGCCGCCTGGGAAAATTCAGGAACCATCTGCTCGCGAACAAAAAAGCCCAGGTCGCCGCCGCGTGCGCTGGAAGGACACGTCGAGTGTTCCTTGGCCAGTGCCGCGAAATCTGCGCCTTCTTCCTTGCACTTGACAAGAACTTCTTCCGCTTTGCTGCGGGCTTCCTTCTTGGCTTCGTCATCCATCTCACGTGAACCGACGAGAATATGACTGGCCTTGACCTTTTCAGGCTCGGAGAACTGCTTAATGTTCTCTTCGTAATAATCCTTTGCGTCCTGTTCTGTTACCTTTTCGATCTTGCCTTCGGTCACCTTATCGAGGAGGGTTTCCATCTTCATCCCGAGACGCATACGCATATCCACGAGTGCACCGGGCATCTGGGATTTTACGGCATCAATGTACTGCTCGCGGGTCATATTGTTCTGTGAGGCCACTTCCTCGATCTTGGCATTGAAGGCCTCTTCGGAGGGCTTGAGTTCCATCGCAGCGAGCTTTTCGTCCAGCAGGCTTTCAACAATCAGCATATCCGCGATCATCTGGGTCATTCTCTCTCGCGTCTGGGCGATCTGCTCGGGCTTCATCTGGCCCTGCATACGTGAATTCTGGAATTCGATACCTGCGTCCACGATACTGTCTACCGAAGACTTCATGATGTCATGGCCATTAACACAGACCAGGACTTCCTTGCTGCAGCTCTTCTGGGCTGCGTCACAAGCCTTGGCTTCTTTGTCACAGGCTTTCGCTTCGCACGCCTTTCCATCCTTTTTACAGCAGTTTTCCTTGGTGCACTTGCCGTCTTTGGCGTTGGGACATTCCTTGTCGCACGCTTTGCCTTCCGCCTTGCAGCATTGTCCTTCTTTGGTGCTGCAGCATTTGTCATCCGCCAGTACCGATGAGCCGAATACAAAAAGCACAGCGAGCATCACCATGCCGATAGTTCGCAATTTCATGTCATTTCCTTTCACACGTATTAAATTAGTTAAAATTCGCTTTTGAGTAGAACTCCATTCTGCAAAAAGAGCCCCCTGAAGTCAAGACTATAACCGGGCAAACCGCCCCATCCTGAATGCTCATTATACCTCGAAATCGCTGAATTGTTCAAATTTCGCCGATTTTGCCCGCATTTTCTTGCAAACCGGGCCAAAAAAGATTAATTTTTCTACAAAAAGGATAAAAATGGAATTTCCAGAAAGAACAAAAATACAGACACACCAGATCGAGATTGTCCCTCGTTACTGCGAAACTGACCAGGCCGGCGTGGTTCACCACACCGTCTACCCGATCTGGTTTGAAATGGGCCGAACCGAGCTTCTCCGCGTAAACGGCCTGGCTTACAGCGATCTCGAAAAATCGGGCACGTTTTTCGTGGTGGCCTCGCTTGCGGTAAAGTACATGCGGCCCTCCTATTACGACGAAAAGCTAGATCTGATCACTGAATGCACCAAGGTGACCCCCGCACGGGTCGAACATTCCTATACCCTCAAACGCCGGGCCAATGGCTTGATTCTGTGCCAGGGATCGAGCATCCTCGCCTGCATTGACGAAAACGGAAAGCCCCGCAGGCTGCCCGATTTCATGTACCCCGAAGACTACGAACCGAGAAGAAAAAAATAGCTCGAAATCTCATGAAAGCCCTATAGTATGGGGTTATTAGTGCCTTAAAGGCTATTTATTAATATATTGTGAAGATTTTCCCCTCCCGGTTTTGCCCCCTTTGCTGTGCTTGTTATAATATTCCAAACGATGGTTATTCCGGGCATATCCCACAGCGGGTGTGTTCATTATATGAAGGGTGTGACCATGAAAGACGTAAATTACAAATTCGATTTTTTCCGGGCCGTTTTGGCCGGTCGCGGACCGCCGTATATAAAAAGAACAGACCCTTTTTGTCCAGTGACGGTCCAGCGGCTCACGTTACCGGACGTAGAGCGTTTTTTCGCCGCTTCCTGCTTTTTCGGTATGATCCGATAAAAACCCACATCCGGCCTTGTTCAAGGCGATTTTTAAGGTCTTTTTTTCCGGTTCTCGTTTGGTTTGTCCTCGATTGTTTCTTATCCTTTACATGTACGAAATACAATGCATTTATTCCAATGCTTTATCATAGATGGAGTGGTGTAATGCCGTTTGCTGCCACAAACAAAACAAGAAAGAATTTTGATCGCCCCTGTTACAATGCCAGAGAACGGGGTCCGCCGGGCGGCGAAAAAGACTGTATTTTCTTTTCCCAGCCTCTTTTCCCTTCTTGTGACCTCTGACTTATGCCTTCTGCATACTTCTCTAACGGTTGCTCGTTTCCGGCTTGTACGTTTTTACCCACACCAAGTGGATCGTAACGCCGCCGGCAATGGCCAAAAGAAGCAGTCGGACCCACCACAGGGTGACTGCCAGCCATGCAGTGAACCCTATCGTCAACCACAACAATACAGCGGTTAGCACCTTCTGCTTAAGCGGTATCCCCTTTCCCTCTCGGTAATTTCTGATGTATTCTCCAAACCATCGGTTGGTTGTGAGCCAGTGATAGAAACGCTTTGAACTATGTCCATAAAAAAGGGCCGCCAAAAGCAGGAAAGGGGTGGTAGGCAGCACCGGCAAAAATATGCCCAGCACCCCCAACGCCACGCAAAGCGTACCGAGGAATATCAATAAAATCTTATTGACTCTTTGCATAGTGCTTCCGATTCAAAATTCCCGTTTTGTCCGCGGTAAATATTTTCAGTCGAGGTCAAAGCGGTCCAGGTTCATGACTTTATCCCACGCAGCGACAAAATCGTTGATAAACTTGTCCCCGGAGTCCTCGCATCCGTATACTTCCGCGAGGGCACGAAGCTGGGAGTTTGAACCAAAGATCAGGTCGATACGGGTGCCGGTCCATTTGAGTTTACCGGTTGCCCTGTCGCGGCCCTCGAAGATTTCCTCGTCTTTGGAGGCCGGCTTCCACTCTGTCTCCATATCGAGCAGATTCACAAAGAAGTCGTTGGTGAGCGTTTCGGGCCGATCCGTGAAAACACCATGAGGAGACTGTTCAAAGTTCGCATTCAAAACGCGCATCCCGCCAATGAGAACGGTCATTTCCGGAGCGGTCAGCGTCAGCAGTTGCGCCCGATCCACCAGGAGGTGCTCTGCTCCTACGCTGTACCTGGCTTTGAGATAATTTCGGAATCCGTCTGCTTTGGGTTCGAGCACAGCAAATGCCTCTACGTCAGTTTGTTCCTGTGACGCATCCGTGCGCCCGGGGGTGAAGGGAACGGTAATGTTATGACCGGCATTCTTTGCCGCCTGCTCGACAGCGGCGCAACCGCCCAGGACAATCAAATCGGCCAGTGAAACTTTTTTGCCGCCTGACTGGGCACCGTTGAATTCTTCCTGGATGCTTTCAAGAGTTTGCAGGACTTCTTTTAGCTGAGCTGGTTCGTTGGCTTTCCAATCCTTTTGCGGAGCAAGGCGAATCCGCGCACCGTTTGCCCCGCCGCGTTTGTCCGAACCGCGGAATGTGGATGCGGACGCCCATGCCGTCGAGACGAGCTTAGAGATGGACAGACCGGAGGCCAGCAACTTCTTTTTGAGATCCGCGATATCCTTTTCGTCAATCAGTTTGTGGTCGACCGCGGGCACAGGGTCCTGCCAGATCAGTTCCTCTTTCGGAACTTCCGGGCCAAGATAGCGGGAAAGGGGCCCCATGTCGCGGTGCGTCAATTTAAACCATGCGCGGGCAAACGCATCCTGAAATTCATCCGGGTTCTGCTGGAAGCGGCGTGAGATCGGCTCGTAGATCGGGTCAAAACGTAGCGAGAGGTCCGCTGTGGTCATCATTGGCCGGTGTTTCTTTGACGGGTCGTGCGCGTCCACTATCATGTCCTCTTCATCCACGTCTTTGGCCAGCCACTGATTCGCCCCGGCCGGGCTTTTCACCAGCTCCCAGTCGTATTTGAACATGACCTTGAAATAGCCCATGTCCCATTTGGTCGGATTTGGCTTCCAGGCACCCTCGATGCCGCTGCTGATGGTATCTCCGCCTTTGCCGCTTTTAAAGCTGCTCTTCCAACCGAGCCCCTGCTCTTCGATGGGGGCGGCCTCCGGTTCCGGGCCCACATGGGTTGCAGAACCGGCGCCGTGACACTTGCCGAACGTGTGTCCGCCGGCAACGAGTGCGACAGTTTCCTCATCATTCATGGCCATGCGCGCGAAGGTCTCCCGAACATCACGACCGGAAGCGACCGGGTCCGGGTTGCCGTCCGGGCCTTCCGGGTTGACGTAAATCAGGCCCATCTGCACTGCCGCGAGCGGATTTTCAAGGTCGCGGTCTCCGCTGTACCGGCTTTTGGGTTTGTCGCTTGTCGCCAGCCATTCTTCTTCGGCACCCCAGTAAATATCTTCTTCCGGCTCCCAGATGTCGACACGTCCGCCGCCAAAGCCGAACGTCTTAAAACCCATGGACTCAAGTGCGCAGTTGCCGGCGAGGATCATCAGGTCCGCCCAGGAAAGCTTTTTCCCGTATTTCTGCTTGATGGGCCAGAGCAAACGCCGCGCCTTGTCGAGATTGACATTATCCGGCCAACTGTTTATGGGGGCCAAACGCTGATTGCCGGTCCCCGCGCCGCCCCGGCCGTCGCCCATGCGGTAGGTGCCCGCACTGTGCCACGCCATGCGGATAAACAGCCCACCGTAGTGTCCATAATCTGCCGGCCACCAGTCCTTGGAGTCGGTCATAAGGGCATACAGGTCTTTCTTGACGGCCGCCAGGTCGAGTGTTTTAAATTCCCGGGCATAGTTAAACTCCCTGCCCATTGGATTGCTAAGTTCAGACTGCTGGTGAAGCATCTTGAGGTTCACCTGGTTGGGCCACCAGTCGCGATTTGACATGCCGCCGCTGCCGACGGGATTGCTTGTTTTTCCCGTTACCGGGCATTTTCTTTCCTTTGCCATTGTAAGCTCCTTTCCGCTTTCACTTGCCATTTGTCGATTGGCATTTTTCACAGGTACCGAAAAAATCAATCCGATGCCTTGAAATGTTGAATCCGCTCATTTTCTGAGCCTGCTCATTTATTTGGTTATATTGGGGCATGGTGAAATCCATAACACATCCGCACTCTTCACAGACCAGATGATAATGCGGACTTTTTATCACTTCGTACCGGTCGTGCGTGCTTCCGAAGGGCAGTTTTTGTATAAGGTTCTGCTCAACGAGGATACTCAAATTTCTATATACTGTGCCCAAACTGAGATTTGGAAATTCCTTTTTGAGCTGCTGGTAAAGCCAATCGGCGGTAGGGTGGATTTCGGTCTGCCCAAGCAGTTCGAGTAATCTTTCGCGTTGTTTGCTTCGTTTATACTTCATATCAGGTTAATCATGATTTAATAATCGGAACGATTCCTATTTTTACAGGCAAGTCTGAAATAGTCAAGAAAAATCGATAAAAAGGAAAAAGATTACGAAAATTTGCGAAAAACCCCAGCCGTATGCGGAATATAGACTTATAAATTAAAGTAAAAAATGACATTTTTAATATACAATTGCCGCGTACCCTACGCTTTCCTCGCTGCGATGCGAGAACCGCTCCAGCATGACCTCACTGCTGGTGGTATGCCCAAGCAAAATCCCTTTTTCTTTGCCCAGGGTACCCATGGTCTCGACCAGTGCTGCCACCGCGCCGCCTCCGCATGCACTCCAGTTCGTATGGGCAGACTCCAGTATCGCGCTGGAATCCATCTCCACCGCCGCCCGGATAAACTCCATGTCATTGACTTCTTTCGCCCAGCGGATGCCCTTTTCGCCGGTTCCCTCCGGCGTAAATCCGTATCGCGGCCCGTAATGCGTCAAATCCGTCGAGGCCAGGCACACCACGCGCTTATGGCCTTCCAGGCTCTTGATAATATTCCCTACATCTGTACCCAAATCGCGTGCTACCTCACTGGGACCAGCTAGAATCGGCACAATCTTCGCCCCCTCGAAAAGATACTGGATAAATGGAACCTGCACCTCGATACTGTGCTCGCCGATATGTGAGCGGTTGTCCTTCTCGGCATTCTCACTTTTGCAAATCATTTCCGCCAGTTCTTCGTCTACATCGACCATCCCCAGCGGCGTCTCCCAGGACCCCATATAATAGACAGTTGGACACAGCCCCGCCCTTCGGTGAGACGCACCGAAAATCACGAATGTATCCACGTTCCCGTTCTGCTGGCTGATAGCCTGAAGCGACATCCCCGCCAGTGCCCCGCTGAACACCCATCCCGCATGCGGGACGACCGCCCCGGCGATTGATTCCGGAAGTTCGATTTGCTTGTCAACCTCACCGAGGCAATCCTTGATCTGTGCCCGGCACTCGGCGTTTCGTCCCGGATAAAACTGACCTGCGACTGATGCTGTTCGTACCTGCATCTGAATTACCCCTTGAAAAACCATACGAATTTGCTATGATTACCCTACGTTGATACTACTATTTAAAGAAACGCAATAGCAAGGGAAATCCAGTGAAGAACTCAAATAAACCAATCGTAGCCGTCCTGATGGGCTCAGACAGCGATTTACCAGTCATGCAGGCCTGTATCGACCAGCTCAAAGACTTCAATATCCCCGCCGAGGTTCACGTAATGTCCGCGCACCGCACGCCCCAGGCTGCTGCGGAATTTGGACATAACGCAGCCAAAAACGGGATTCAGATCATCATTGCCGCTGCGGGCATGGCCGCTCACCTTGCCGGCGCCATGGCGGCGCATACGCATCTGCCGATTCTCGGGGTTCCCCTGGCGGCAAAAGAAGGCCCCGCGGGTATGGATGCGCTGCTGAGCACGGTGCAAATGCCTCCGGGCATGCCGGTAGCCACGCTCGCAATCGGAAAAGCCGGAGCGAAAAATGCTGCGGTGCTTACATTGCAGATTCTAGCGCTTGGAGAGGATAAATACAGGGAAACGCTGCTCAAATTCCGGGAAAAGCAAACCCAGAAGGTTCTCCAGAAAGATCAGGAGCTGCAGAAAAAACTCCAGCAGTAACCCGGCATGGCTCTGAGTTGATCGGTTTGGGGCCTAAGCGACCTCGATCACGGAATTCTGTTCGCCGAAGGGATTCATCGCCGTCGATTCATTGTAGGGGTCCTGCTGCCATTGTCCATCGACAACCAGGCGGTACTGGTACACGCCCTTGGGCAGATTCAGTTTCGCCTGCCATACGCCCTTGCTGTTGATCCGCTCCATCGAGGTTTCTTCCGGGTTCCAGCCGTTAAAGTCGCCCGCGATCTTGACCGTGCTTGCACGCGGATACAGCGTGACGAACATCATCGTATTCTCGATCTGGCGGACCCCGTAAAATTCCGAAATCTTCTCGTCGAGGGTCTTGGTCGCTTCCGCAACGGCAACGCCGCCTTCTTCTTCCATAACAGCCGTTTGCCGCGGCTGCTGTTCAACGGAGGCCAGAAGTTCATCCGCACTGGCACTGATCGCGTCAAGCTTGGCCTGGAGGTTCTCCATCAGGTCCACCTTCACCTCGACGTGTGCATCCGTGCTGATCAGCTCCTGTGCGAGGTTCTGGAAGTCCTTGCTGCCCTTGCTGGCGGGGTCATATTCGTTAATCGGCTGGCCCAGGCTCGCCGCCTCTTTGAGTTTCGTATTGAAGTTCACCACGGTCTTGAACATCTTGTCCGCAAAGTGCTTACGCAGCTCGCAGAGGATTTCGCGGCCCATTTTTGTGCGGATATCATACATACTCGCCAGGACCATAACGTTCATCTCCTGGTTGCACTGCTTGCAGAGAACATTGAGGGTATCAAGCTGCTTGCTCAGGCCATGCAGGGAGAAGTAACCCGTTTCCACCGGGACCACCACATCCGTTGCCGCTCTGATCGCGTTAAATGTCAAAAGTCCCACAGCAGGGGGGCAGTCCACGATTACGTAGTCATACGTACGGTCTGCCGCCGCCAGTACATTGCCCAGGCACAGCTCCTTGTCGATCACGCCGGACATCTGCTGATCGAAAGCCGCAAGGTCAATACTGGCCGGTGCCAGCTCAAAGCCATCGGCGATCTGCCACAGGACCTCAGAAAGGCGAAGCCCCTCTTTCCGGCTGTGACTGATCAATACATCGTAAATGCTCTGTTCGATCTGATCTTCAGGGACAGCAAGGCCCACTGCGCAATGACTTTGCGGATCCATATCCACAAGAAGAGTTTTGTGTCCCAGTTCCGCCAGTGCGCTAGCCAGATTGATCGATACGGTCGTCTTGCCGCAACCGCCTTTTTGATTGACCACTGCAATGGTTCTCATGTTCTACTCCCTTAATAAGGCCCTGATATCAGCACTAAAAACCCCTGATCGTTTAGCAAATACTATTTGTTAAATCGGCCAATATTTCCGTTTTCCTTTAAGTTTTATCGGACACAATGGCCAAAAACCTGAAAAACAACACTAAAAAACGTGTCGGAAATGCGCAAGGACTCTCTGTCGGTAGAAATGTGATGTGAATATGTGAACCGCTGCCCCGCGATTTCAGGCCAAAAATCCATTTTTGTCCCTTATTCGGATTTAGATTATCCCTAATTCAATAAGGAAAGATTGTATAGAAAAAAAATCCATATTACAACCCTCCAATCAGGGATTTCCCGTATTTTCCGATACAATTACAGCAGATTCTGCGGGTTTTCCAGCAGTTTCTTGATGAAATCCAGGAACTTGGCTGCGTCCGCGCCGTTAGCAACCTTGTGGTCGACCGCCAGCGTAAGCTGCATTTGCTTGCGTACAAGGATGTTTCCGCCGCTTGGAACCAGTGCATCCTGGATTTTACCCACGCCGAGGATACTCGCCTGGCCGGGCACCACGATCGGGATAAACGAATCAATCCCAAAACCGCCAAGGTTGGTCACCGTAATGCATCCGCCGCTGAGATCATCACTTGTCAGCTTATTCGCGCGGGTTTTATCTATCAGCTGCTTGTTATATGTTGTGATTTCTTCGAGGCTCTTTTGGTCCGCCGCCCGGCAAAGCGGGGCGACCAGTCCGTCATCAAGGGCAATCGCCAGGCCGACATCCACCGCATCCGCCAACTGCAGGTTGTCGCCCTTGAGCTGGCCGGTCATCATCGGGAAGTACTTGCCTGCCAGGCCCACGGCCCGGATAATCATATCGTTAAACGAGATTTTCACGCCGCCGCGGCTGTTCAGCTCGCTGCGGAATGCCACCATATCCGTCGCATCCGCCGTTACATTCAGGTAGAAACACGGAATCTGCTGCTTGCTTTCGAGCATCCGCTGGCCGACAATCTTCTGCATCCGGCTCATCGGTACGCTCTGGCCAAGCTGATGTTTGGTTTCGGGCCATACAAATGCCTCGCGTGCAGGTGCCGCTGCGGGTGCTGGAGCTGCTTTTGCCCCGCCGCCTGCCGCTGCAGCGCGGACATCCGCCTCGGTGATCCGGGCCTTACCCGGAGCCGGCGCTACAGTGCGAAGGTCGATACCCAGGCTGCGAGCGACCATTTTTGCCCGTGGAGAAGCAAAAACTCTTCCGCCTGCGGGGGCCGCTGCGGGCGCTGCAGGAGCGGGTGGGGCCGGTTTCGCTGCCGCGGGAGCCGGCGATGGTGCAGGAGCTACCTGCGGTTTTGCCTCTGCTGTGCCGCCGCTTTGCTCGGCCTTTAGCGAGTCAATCGCCGCCTGCGAAATTTCCGCGTGCTCATCGCCGATCAGGGCAACGGGCACATTAACCGGGATCGTCTGGCCGTTTTCAACCAGCACTTCCCGAACGCACCCGGCCATGGGGCTTTCCATCTCAAGTGTCGCTTTATCCGTTTCGACCTCAAAGAGTACGTCACCCTTTGAAATCGCGTCGCCTTCTTTGACCAGCACATTGACAATCGTGCCTTCTTCCATCGTCTGTCCAAGCTGCGCGAGCCGAACCACGGTTATATTGTCCGGAATCGAGACACTGCCGCCGGCAGAAGCGGACGGTGCGGCCTTGGCCGCGGGCGCTGCCCCGCCGCCCTTGAGTGAATCGATAAACGCCTGTGAGATTTCCTCATGCGGATCGCCCACAATCGCGATGGGGTCATTAATTGGCAGGGTTTCGCCTTCCTTGACCAGGATTTCCTTGACCTGGCCGGCATAAGGCGATTCCACTTCCAGCGTGGCCTTGTCGGTTTCCACCTCGAACAGGGCATCGCCTTTCTCCACATCAGCACCAACCTTGACCAGCACATTGACAATCGTGCCTTCTTCCATCGTCTGGCCAAGCTGGGGAAGATTGATAACGAACGATTTCTCCGGAGCTTTCGCCTCACCAGCCGGAGCCGCGGCAGGCGCACTTGCCGCCGGGGCCGGTTCAGGGGCAGCCGAGGCGACCAGCGAAGGATCGATCTCTTCGTCCTTTTCGCCCAGGACGACCACCGGGTCATTGACAGGGATCGTATCACCCGCTGCGACCAGGATCTTCTTGACAAATCCCGCCGCCGGGCTTTCCATCTCGAGCGTTGCCTTATCCGTCTCAACCTCAAAAAGAACATCGCCCTTGTCCACCTGGTCGCCTTCTTTGACCAGTGCGTTTACGATGGTACCTTCTTCCATTGTCTGCCCAAGCTGCGGCAGCTTTACCACTGTTGCCATGATCGTCTCCCTGTTCTTATTCGGAGATTCGTTTTTATTTTAAGACAATACTTACAGTGTACACCCAACCAGCGACTTCGCAGCCTCCGCGATCCGGTCCACACTCGGAATGCTCGCGTTTTCCAGCGGCTCACTCATCGGGGGCGGTACATCTTCCGCCGCCAGGTTCACCGGGGGAGCATCCAGGTAATCAAATCCGCTGTGCCCGTCTGCGTAACGGTACTCGATCAACTGGCGAACGATTTCCGGCCCGGTTCCGCACATGCAGAAGCTCTCGGCCACGGTCACCAGCCGGCCCGTCTTGCGGACAGAGGCCGCAATCGTGTCAATGTCCATCGGCTTGATCGTCCGCAGGTCAATGACCTCGGCGTTGATGCCTTCACCGGCAAGCTGTTTGGCCGCTTCCATCGCGTACATAACCTGTCGGCTGTAAGTGACGATGGTGACATCGCTGCCTGCCTTCTTGATATCCGCGACACCCAGCGGAACAATATATTCATCTGTCGGAACCGCGCCCATCTGGCCGTAGGTGGCCTTGTGCTCGATGAACACGACCGGGTTGTCACTGCGGATCGCCGCCTTGAGCAGGCCCTTGGCGTCATACGGAGTCGAGGGCATCACCACGTACAGCCCCGGGATATTCACCAGCCACGGCTCGAGCGATTTCGAGTGGTGTGCCGCGATACAACGGCCTACGCCGCCTTCGGTACGTACCACCATCGGCACCTTCGCATGTCCGCCGAACATGTAGCGGTTAAACGCACCGTTGTGCATGAGCTGGTCCAGCGCGATAGGCGTAAAGTCCACGTACATCAGTTCCGCAATGGGGCGAATTCCGCGAATGGCCGCACCGACGGCCGCACCCACGATCGCCGCTTCCGAAATCGCGGTATCGATCACGCGGTCCGGTCCGAATTCCGCGATCAGGCCCTTGCTCGCACCGTACGCACCGCCGTACAGGCCCACGTCCTCACCTTCGAGGATTACCGTAGAGTCACGACGCATCTCTTCAGCCTGCGCTTCAACCAGGGCCTCTTTCATCAGCATCACGTTCATGCCGTATTCACCCTTGACGACATCCTTGGCGTTTTGTGTCTGTTCCTTCTTGGTTTTGCCTTCCGCGGTCGCCAGGGCTTCCGTAAAGCGGTCTGTCGCTTCCAGGGCCTTCTTCGAGAGCGATTTTTCCATATCCACTACGTTCTGGGCATAGCTCTCGGCGACATAGACATCGCGGTCCAGGTCTTCGGGCTTGGGCCACGGGCTGTCCAGGCCGAACTTCGTGGCTGATTCGATCGTATCTTCCGCCTTCTGGCGGATCGCTTCGAGGTCCTCTTCCGTTGCCAGCTTCTCATCGAGCAGCTTCTTGGACAGAACCGTGATCGGGTCGCGGTCGCGCCATGCCTTCTCTTCCGCCTTGGTGCGGTAGGCTCTTGGGTCGCTTCGGCTGTGACCGTACCAGCGGTAGGTCTTCATCTCGACCATCATCATCTGGCAATTCTCACGGGCGTACTGTACCGCCTCGGTCATGGCCAGATAAACCGCTACGACATCCTGACCGTCTACGATCATGGCCGGTACGTTATAGGCCGCGCTGCGCTGGGCGATATCTTCCACGTTACTTGCACAGCCGGTTCCCTCGATCTCGCTGCCCGAGAACGGAACACTCATACCGTACAGGTTATTCTCAATTATGGCGACCAGCGGCACCTTCAAAACAGATGCCATGTTCATGGATTCATGGAAGCTGCCGGTATTGGTCGAGCCGTCCCCGAAGAACGAGAGGGTCACTTTGTTGCTCTTTTTATGCTTTTCCGCAAGAGCCGCACCCACAGCCGTCGGGATATTCCCGCCGACGATACCAGTCGAACCGATGTTACCATTTTGCACGTCTGCAATGTGCATCGAGCCGCCCCGGCCGTTACAGTACCCCGTCTCACGGCCCATCAGCTCGGCCATCATCTTGTTCCAGTGGTCCTGACGCTTCTCTTCGCTGTCGGCGTACTTGTTGCCGATCGCGCCGCAGTGGCCGTGCCCGCGGTGGGTCGAGCCGATTACATCACCATGCTCGATGGCCGCCATCGCGCCGGTCGCAACGGCTTCCTGGCCTGCGTACAGGTGAGAAGCACCCTTAATGATGTTCTGACCCAGAAGTTCAAAGACCTTGTCTTCAAAATAGCGTATTTCATGGATCGTGCGAAGCCAGTCCAGCACCTGCTCTTTGGTGATGACCTTCTTCGAAATTAACGAGCTGATTTTCGGTACCGCTTTTTTGCGTGTATCCTCGATTTTAAAACCCATTACCTGACTCCTGATTGAGAATAATTAATGCTTTAAACTGGAAAAGAGAGTCTACTCAACTCGATTGAAAAAATCAACCTATTTCACATCGAAACATTACTGTTTTGTTAACAATAGTAATGAAACGAACATAAACGAACAAATTTTTCTTGCATTAACACTTTACTAACAGTAAAATCCTGTCTGAATTTAGTGAAAAAGGGGAAAATATGGGCCTGCTTGCTGAAAACAGACATTTTCATATTCTCGAACAACTTCGAACAAAAGGGCGCGTTCAGGTCAATGACATCGCGTCGGACCTGGGTGTGACCCGGGTCACCGTCCGCCGTGACCTGGCCTACCTCCAGAAAAACGGTCTGCTCAAGAAAACCTACGGCGGGGCGGTCCTGGCCGAAATCCCGGAAATTAACATGTCCGTGCGGTTCCGCCAGACCCGCAACCTCTCGGCCAAGCGGATCATCGGAAAACTCGCCTCCCAGTTTATCCAGGACGGGGACAATCTCTACTTCGAGGCCGGGAGTACCTGTTACGAAATCATTCCCTATCTATCGAATTTTAAAGACCTTACGGTCATTGTAAACTCCCTGCATCTCATGAGCCGCCTCCATGAGATGATCCAGCACAAGGTCATCGTCATCGGCGGCCAGTACCGTCACGATCGCATGGATATGGTAGGCCCGGCCGCGGAAAACAGCATCTCCAACCTCTCGGGCTTCAAGGCCTTTACCAGCGCTGACGATATCAGTATTACCGCCGGCATCAGCGGCGCCGATGTTACCACCGTAACTTTTACCAAGCTCGTCCTCCAGAAAGCCGCAAAAGTTATTTTCGTCGGCGATCAATCCAAATTTGACAACCCGGCGCTCTATAAGATCGCTGATATCAGTCAGTTACATACAATTGTCACCAACTGCAAACCCTCTCGACAGTGGATCGATCTCGCAAAAGGCAACGGAGTATCTCTGGTATATCCGGAATAATTTTCAAACTTTTTCAAATCTTACCCCCTGTTTTGACCGATATGCACACAGGAAGTTGCTTTTAGAAAAGAAAAATAACGCCATCCGTGGTTTGAGTCAGGAGATCAACGATGAACGAAGAACAGATCATGAACTGGATGAGAGAAAAGGTAAAACAGGACGGTTTTTCAGATGCTGCGACTCTCGCAAGCGAGTTTCTGAAAACGCATGAAATTGATTCCTCTCTCGCTCCGGAATTCAGCAAAACACTCGACGCCGGCTTCCGAGTCGCACAAGAAGTATACGGCTTCTAAAAGCAAAAAACAGGGATTGAGAACAAAATTCACAGGACCGATCCACACGGATTGGTCCTTCTTTTATATTATAGGTCCTTCTGGGCCCAGATCGAAAGCCCCGCCCCAGCCAGCAATACCGCACCAAACAAGACCTGCAATGCCGTAAAACGCTCGTCAAATCGTATCCACGACACCGCATAGGTCGTCAGCGGCTGCAAAAGCAGGATCATCGCAGGAATCGTCACCCCGATCCGCGTAATACTCCGGTAAAACAGCACATGGCTAAACGCGATCCCCACAATCCCCGAGAAGATGATCACGCCCCAGACATTCGTTCCGGCCGAAAATGCCGACATCGGCGATCCAAAAATAACCGCCGCCGCCCCCAGCCCGAGCACCGTATAAAACGACAGCGCGAAAAAGCTCTCCCGCGCATCGATCCCCCGAAAACAGTACCGGCTCGAAATGCCGTACCCCGCCCACAGCATTGTATGAGCAAGCTGAAGGGCGATCCCCTTCCAGAAATCCGCCCGCTGGCCGTCGGTCAGTGCATCCGAGGCTCCAAAGACTTCCCCCCTGGACAATATCACCCCGGCAACCCCCGAACAGCACAGCACCAGTCCCAGCCAGAAGGCCGGGCTCTTGAGCAGGTGCCGCTCATCCTCGAAGAGCATGATCGAAAACGCCGCCACAAAAAGAACCGATATCTTGCTCAGCAGCATATTAAACGCCGGCGCCAGGTAATAAAAGCTCTTCGCCCAGAAACACTGCATCACGACATTGAAAAAAGTCGGCAGCAGGGCCAACCGCCACAGCTTGTGATTGAACCGCCCCCGGAGAATCGTAT
>CAYVUI010000069.1:0-24753 GCA_964454745.1 uncultured Pirellulales bacterium
TTATTTTAAGGTTATTTACCGCGAATTAAACAGGAATTTTCAATTGAAAGCAATAGATATGCCCAATTCCCGGTAAAGTTCAGGGAAATTTCGCAAAATCTGTCCGTCGCTGCTGCCCGTTTTCCCTTGCTAGGCGCCCCTGAGCCGCTAAAATCAGTGAAAAACGGAGAACCGCGTGCGAATCAATCGCTTTTACTGCCCCAACATCCAGCCCGGCGACAATACGCTCGACGCGAGCGAGTCGCACCACCTGATCCACGTCCTGCGCCACAAAACCGGCGATGCGGTCACCCTCTTTGACGGCAAAGGCACCGTCACACCCGGCATTGTGGGGACAATTACGCGAAAATCCGCGATTATCCGCGTGGAGCAGGTCCCCGCCGCTGTATCTCCGCCCGCGCCGCCGGTTATCATCGCCCCCGCTGTCGCCAAGGGGCCGCGATTCGACGACATCATCACCAAGACCACCGAACTCGCTGTCGATGTCATCGCACCGATCCGCTTTGAACGCACCGTAAAGCAGGCCTCCTCTAAAGCCGCGGCCGAGCGCATGGCCAAACTCGCCGTTTCCGCCGCCAAGCAATCGCACAATCCCTTCCTGCCGGTGATCCACCCCCCGCAAACACTTACCGAGGCCCTCGATAACCTGGCCGGTCAATACCCCGAACTGACCATCCTTTTCGGCCACCCGGACCCTGCGGCGAAAACCATCCAGATGATTTTGCCCCTTTCCGGCCCGGTTGCCGCGCTGGTCGGCCCCGAGGGAGGCCTGACCGATACGGAAATCCAGACCCTCACCACCCGGGGAGCGATCCCGATACGGCTAACCGAAACCATCCTCCGCGTGGAAACGGCTGCCATCGTGATCACCGCGATGTTGACCGTCCACCGAAACACGCCATAAATCTATGACTGCAAAAGCCTTACCGATTCAGGATACTTTTTTCTTGATTTTCCAAACCGCAAAGGTTACCTTCTAACTTAGTACCCAGCGAGGTGATTACAAAAAGGTGCTCAATGCCAAAAATGAAAGCGGGGAGCTGTCTATGGACCAGCGGGAATTCATCAACAAGATCGATCAGATACTCGACAACGCAAAAACCGGCATTTTGACCACTGTAGACGCCAGGGGCAAACCGCACAGCCGCTGGATGACGCCCGTGGTACTCAAATCCGTCGGCCCGGTGGTCTTCGCCTTTTCGATCCCGGGAGCCAAAAAGATCGGGCATATCCAAAAGAATCCTGCCGTCGAGTGGATCATCCAGACCAAAGACCTCCGCGAGATCGTCAATATCTCCGGCACCGCCGAGATCGTGGACAATCCCTCGGTCAAGACCGACCTGCTCGAAGTGCTCGGCCCGCGGCTGAGCATGTTCTACAAGGTCAACGAAAATTCGCAGGAATGGGTGATCCTCGAAACCAAAATCGAAAGCGGAACGTACTTCCGCCCGGTCGCCGGCATCCGCGAAACGGTCGAATTCAAATCCTAAGCCGCACAACAGGAGCACAGGATGGCACAAGACGTCACGAAATACGACAAAAAGCTCTTAAAGCAAATGCTAAACGAAATGATGGTGATCCGCCGCTTCGAGGAAAAGGCCGCCCAGATGTACGGCCTGCGAAAAATCGGGGGCTTTTGCCACATTTATATCGGCCAGGAGGCCGTCTGTACGGGTGCGACCGCGGCCCTGGACCTCAAAAAAGACTACGTCCTGACCGCCTACCGCGACCACGGCCACGCGATCTCCGCGGGGATGGAACCCAACATCGTCATGGCCGAGCTCTACGGCAAGGCCTCGGGCTGCTCAAAGGCCAAGGGCGGATCGATGCACATGTTCGACGCGGAAAAACACTTTTTCGGCGGCAACGGAATCGTCGGGGCGCATATCCCGCTGGCCGCGGGCGTTGCGATGAAGATCAAGTACCGCCGTGAGGACGGCGTGGTGCTGTGCTTCTTCGGCGACGGGGCGATCCACCAGGGCTCGTTCCACGAGACGCTCAATATGGCTTCCGTCTGGAAGCTGCCGGTGATCTACATCTGCGAAAACAACCAGTACGGCATGGGCACCGATTTTCGCCGGGTGTCGGCCGTGCATGACTTCTCGAAAATGGCCGGCTCGTACAACATGCCCGGCAGGCAGATCAACGGTATGGACGTGCTGGAAGTGTACGATGCGATTTCCGAAGGCGTAAAACAGGTACGCAAGGACAAGACACCGCAGTTCTTCGAGGCGGTTACCTACCGCTACCTGGGCCACTCGATGTCCGACCCGGGCACTTACCGCAAGAAGGACGAGGTCAAGAAGAAACGTGAAGTCGATCCCATCGCGGTCCTCAAGCGAAAGATGATCGATGCCGAACTGCTTACGGACAAGGACTACGACAAAATGGACGACAAGGCCAAAAAGATCGCGGCCGAATCCGTCAAGTATGCCGAAGACGACAAAGAACCGGCCGTTGAAACCCTCTACGAAGATGTACTGATCTAAAGGATAAACCATGCCGAAGATTGCATACCGCGAAGCATTAAGACAGGCGATGGACGAGGAAATGACCCGCGACGACGCGGTCATCCTGATAGGCGAAGAGGTCGCCGAGTACAACGGTGCGTACAAAGTCTCGCGCGGGCTCTGGGACAAATACGGCGACGACCGCGTAATCGACACCCCGATCACCGAGGAGGGCTTTACCGGCATCGGAATCGGCGCGGCGATGGCGGGTTTAAAGCCCATCGTCGAGTGGATGACTTTCAACTTCTCGATCCAGGCCCTCGACCAGGTTATCAACAACGCCGCCAAGATGCTCTACATGTCCGGCGGGCAGATCCCGGTACCCATCGTCTTTCGCGGCCCCAACGGCCCCGCCGAGTATCTAAGCTCGCAGCATTCCCAGGCGATCCAGTCCATCTATGCCCACATCCCCGGACTCAAGGTCGTCTGCCCGGCAACGCCCTACGACGCCAAGGGGCTGCTCAAATCCGCCATTCGCGACCCCAACCCGGTGGTCTGCTGTGAGGCGGAGCTTTTGTACGGGACCGAGGGCGATGTCCCAAACGAGGAATACCTCATCGAGATCGGCAAGGCCGACATCAAGCAGCCCGGCAAGGATGTCACGCTGATCACTCACGGCAAAGTGCTCTTTAAAGCCCTCGATGCGGCAAAGGCACTCGCCCAGGACGGCATCGAGGCCGAAGTGCTCGACCTGCGTTCAATCCGCCCGCTCGATATCGACGCCATCGTCCAGTCCGTTAGTAAGACCAACCGCTGCGTCGTCATCGACGAGGCATGGCCGGTTGCCAGCGTGGGCTCTTATGTTGCCTGGCTGGTCTCGCACCGCTGCTTCGACCTGCTCGATGCGCAGGTCGAACTGATCACCAGCGAAGATGTTCCCATGCCGTACAACCACAAGCTCGAACTGGCCGCGCAACCCAGCGTAGATAAAATTCTTACCGCCGTAGAAAAGGTAATGTACCTGTAAATAAAATGAAACCATCGCCCTTGGGGCGAAACCAAAAGGATAGGGGATAACAATGGCTGAAAAGATTCCGATGCTGGCACTGTCACCGACAATGGAAGAAGGAACCATCGTCAAGTGGGTCAAGGCCAAAGGCGACACGGTCGAAATGAACGAGGTCCTCTGTGAGGTCGAGACCGACAAGGCGACGATGGAGTTTGAATCGCCCGCCGAGGGCACGCTGCTCGAAATTTTCGTCGAGGAAGGCTCCGCCGCTTCTGTCGGCCAGACCGTCGCCGTACTCGGCGAAGAAGGCGAGGACATCTCCGATATCCAACCCGACGCAGGCCAGGCACCCTCCGAAGAAAAAGAGCAGGAATCCAAAGAAGAAGCCCAGCCGCAGGAAGCCTCCGAGCCGGAAAAAGAATCAGAAGACAAACAGACCAAAACCGAAAAGAAAGAAAAAGCCGCCTCGGCCGGTAAAGACAAGATCAAATCCTCCCCGCTGGCCCGAAAGCTGGCCAAAGAAAAGGGCATCGACCTTTCAAATATCACCGGCACCGGACCTGACGGCCGCATCACCCGCGACGACGTGGAAAAAGCCGCAGGCGGCAAAGCCCAAAAGCCCGCTCCATCGCAGGCCCCGGCTGACTATCAGCCCCAGCGCGCCCAAATGCCGCCCGTCGAGCTGCCGCAGATCAGCGATCAATCCGTGCCCGTTTCCTCCATGCGAAAAGCCATCGCCCAGCGGCTTTCCGAGTCTAAGTTCACCGCACCGCACTATTACCTTAAGACCTCGGTCATCATGGACTCGCTGCTGCGTGCCCGCAAAAAACTCATCGCATCGACCAACAGCAAAATTTCGCTCAACGCCTTCCTCATGAAGTTTACCGCCCTGGCACTGGCCCGCCATCCCGGCGTCAATGCCACCTGGCAGGGGGACACCATCGAGCAGCACGGCAGTGTGGATGTCGCACTGGCCGTCGCCCTTGAGGACGGCCTGATTACGCCCGTCGTCCGCGGCTGCCATGAAAAGGGAATCCTCGTCATCGACGCCGAGCTCAAAACCCTTATCGAAAAGGCCCGCACCGGCCGGCTCAAAACCGAGGAATACGCCAACTCCACCTTTACGATCACCAACCTCGGCTCCTACGGCGTCGAGGAATTTACCGCGATCATCAACCCGCCCAACTCCGCGATCCTCGCGGTCGGTAAGATCAGCAAAACGCCCATCGCCGACGACCAGGACCATATCAACGTCCACAGTGTCATGAAGCTGACCCTCTCGTGCGACCATCGCAACGTCGACGGAGCGCTCGGGGCCGCCTTCCTCCAGGATCTGAAAGACCTTATCGAGTACCCGATCAACATTTTGATCTAACAGGCACGACTACTGCGGCGCATCCCCGTGCGCAGCGATGTCATCGAGCGCGTTTTTGTATTCGCCGTCGAGGTACTTGCGCCCCGGCCCGCCCAAATGCTGCCAGGGCAAAACATCCCCCGGCCCGAACGTCCGCGCCGCATACGCAAACAAATCCAGCTCGTGGTACGCAAACGCCTCGACCCAAATCTCAAAATCAAAACACTCGTCCCACAGGTCAAAACATGCCCCCTTCGCCTGCGCCCGCTCGATCACCGGTGCCAGCTCGCGTCCGCCCCTGGCGACCGCACTTTCCAGCACGCTTCGCCGCGTATCGTGGAACTTAAAATTGAGATACTTCGCCCGGCGGTTCCGCTTCTCGTCGAGGATCAAACTTCTGGCCTCGTTAAAATACCCCAGCGGCGCCTGCCCGATCCGCTCAAACGGCGTGTGCGGCTTGGGTACCATAAACGACACCGCCGCGTTGATATTCGCAATGCCCCTGCCCGTCACTTCCTTCCGCAGCCGCGCCAACCGGTCGCACAAGTCCACGATCTGCAAAATATCCTCCTGCCTCTCTCCGGGCAGGCCGACCATGAAGTATAATTTCAGCTTCTCAAAGCCCTGTTCATACGCCGCCGTTACCGCCGCGAACAAATCCGCGTCCGTAATCGGCTTCTTGATGATCGTCCGCAGCCGCTCGCTGGCCGCCTCGACCGCAATTGTCAACCCCGACTTTCGCACCGAGCTGACCAGCTTTGGCAAAATCGCAAGCTGCTGCGAGACCTTCAAACTCGGCACCGAGATCCCCACCTTCATCGGCGTCAAAAAAGCCTGGAGCTTCTCGATCAATTCCTCAAGCTGCGGGTAATCCGCCGTCGAAAGACTCAGCAGGCTCACCGTATCATACCCCGTCGCCGCGATCTGCTCGCGGGCAATTTCCACGATCCGACCCACCGAACGAAACTGTATCGGCCGCCGGCAGTACGACGCCTGGCAGAACCTGCACCGCCCCGGGCACCCGCGCATCACCTCGATGCTCACCCGCTCATGCACCGGCTTGGCAAACGGTACAATCGGCCTTTGCGGCACGGGCGCATTTTCAAAATCCTCGAACACCGCATCGGCAAACTCCGTCCGCAGCCCCTCAGCCCGCGGTATCAGCGGACCATACACTCCATCCTCATACCCGGCCCCGTACAATCCGGGCACATACACAAAATCAAACTCCCGCGCCAGCCGTTCGAGCACCTGCCCGCGCGCCGCGCCCTGCTCTTTCATCTCCAACAGCACATCGCAAATCGCCGGCATTGCCGCCTCGCCCTGGCCCAGTACAAACGCATCCGCAAACGCCCACAACGGTTCGCCGCAATTGGCTCCCTGCCCGCCGACCAGCACCAGCGGATCACGCTCGCTGCGTTCAATCGTCCGAAGCGGCACCCCCGCCAGCTCGAGCATCGTCAGCACCGCGGTATAGCACAGCTCATTGGTCACCGAAAAACCCAGCACGTCAAAATCCCGCACCGCCGCCTTCGATTCGAGCGTAAACAGCTCCACACCTCGCTCTTTCATCACCGCCTGCGCATCGGTCCATGGGCAAAACACCCGCTGGGCACACACACCATCGGCCGCGTTTAACATCTCGTACAAAATCGCCAGCCCCGTATGCGACATCCCGATCTCGTAGACATCCGGAAACGCCAGCGCAACCCGCAGCTGCGCCGCATTCGGGTCCGACGCAACGCTGTTGTACTCGCCGCCGATGTACCGCGAGGGTTTTTCCACGTGTTCGAGAAACGCCCGCTCGACATACTCTTGCAAAATTCTCACTTCAGGTAAAAACATTCACACATCCAAAACATTTGCATCCGCCAAAATCTACATCAAACTCACCACCGCACCTCGATCACATCGGGCATGTCCGTGCGGTACGCCTGCGGCAGGGCAATCTCCAGCCGGGCCGCGACAAAGGTATATTCCAATTCCCTTCCCGTCGCCATCATCATGACACTCTCGGGCTCAGGCACGCCGGCCAGCACAATCGTTTCCTGTGTAAACTTCGGCACCGCGTGCAGGTACCACACCCGGCCCTTCGTCGTCACCGGCACATTGCACTGCTCGGGATACGGCCCGCCGTCGGTGCCGATCACCGCCGCCCGATGTGCATGCATCCACTGCCCGATCTCTTCCATCCGTTGATAATACACATCCGGCATCGTTCCGTCCGACCGCGGGGCAAAGTTCACGAGGTAATTGCCGCCCCAGGTCCGCAGATTGACAAATGTACTCAATATCTCCGCCGCCGGCATCGCATATTGATCGAGCCCCTTTTGATACGCCCAGCTTCCTGTGGCCGTCTGGCACGCCTCCCACCAGCCGCCGGGCCTTTCCGTGGGCAGATGCCCGCCTTCAAAACTTGAATCATAATCCGCGGGAATCTCGGACCGGTTATTGATGATAATCCCCGGCTGCCACTTGCGAACCTGCTCAGCGGTCACTGTTGCCGGACCACTGTCGAACCACAAAATATCAATCTTACCGTAATTCGACAAAAGCTCCTTAAGCTGGCCGCCATTCACTTTCTTGTACAAATCCTGCAAAGCCTGTCCCCGTGGTTTTAACGTCGTAGGCTCATAATTCACATCCAGATGCGGATTCTCCTGCGTGCCGTCACTGGTCAAACTATACGAACGATATCCCTTTTCCATCCGCCAGCTCGTCCCGGAAAAATACAATCCGACCTTGAGCCCGTACTTACGGCATGCCTCCACAAACGGACGCACCAGGTCCACCCCGTCGGTAAACATCCCGATATTTAAATCGCCGTACTGACTCGGCCACATCGCATAGCCGTCATGGTGACGTGTCGTCAATACCGCGTAGGTAAAACCTGCCTCCTTCGCCGCCCGGATCCACATGTCCGCGTCATAATTTTGCGGATTGAAATCCTCGGCCTGCGCCCAGTACTTCGTCGGCGCGATCGGGTTCTTATTCAGGTCCCCGTTTAGCAGCATCGCCCACGAAATCTCATTGTTCGCAATCACACTCGAAATCCCCCAGTGCAGAAACAGCCCAAGGTTGCCCTCGCCGAACCACTGCGCATCGGGGTGATCCGTATGCGCATACCTTCCCACCGGCTTATTGAGCAGCCCCAGCGCTTCATGCTGGGTTTTCACCGTCTCGTCCGTATCCGCCCACGCCGGCCCGCACAAAACCACAGCCGCAAGAAATACAAAGCAACATGTACGCATTCCTGTACCTTTCCTGAAAAAACTTACCACTGTACCCGGATCACATCCGGCATCTGGGTACGATACTTCGCCGGCAGCTCGATCTCCAGCCGCGTATCGTCATACGTGTACGCCAGGTACCGGTTGCTCGCCATGATCTTTACATTCATCGGCTCGGGCACGCCGGCCAGCACAATCGTCTGCTGTGTAAACTCCGGCAAAGCGTGCAGATACCACACCTGCCCCTTCGTCGTGACCGGCACATTGCACTGCTCGGGATACGGCCCGCCCTCGGTGCCGATCACCGAATCCCCGTACTTATCCATCCAGTGTCCGATCTCCTTCATTCGCTGGTAATACACATCCGGCATCGTTCCGTCCGCCCGCGGGGCAAAGTTAATCAAATAATTGCCGCCCCAGGCCCGCAGCTTGATAAACGTACTGAGGATATCCGCCGCCGGTGTCGCGTATTGATCCAGCCCGGTCTGATACGCCCAGCTTCCCACCGCCGTCTGGCACGCCTCCCACCAGCCGCCCGGCCGCGTCTCGGGTAAATGCGAACCCTCAAAGCTCGCGTCATAATCCGCAGGGATCTCGGAACGGTTGTTCATTAAAATCCCCGGCTGCAGGGCCCGAATCTCCTCCCGGGTCATGTACGCCTTGCCGCCGTCAAACCACAGGATATCGATCTTGCCGTAATTCGTTAAAAGCTCTGTAATCTGCCCGCGGTTGAGCTTTCGATACCTGCGGACAAATTCCTCATCCTCGGCCTTGACCGTCGTCGGCTGAAAGTCCGCGTCGAAATGCGGATTCTCCGGAGTGCCGTCGCTCTGGCTGCGATACGAACGATACCCCCGGTCCATCCGCCAGTTTCGCGGTGAAAAATACAACCCGACTTTAAGCCCGTGCTTACGGCATGCATCCACGAACGGCCGCACCAGGTCCACGCCGTCGGTATACAGCCCGATATGCAAATCCCCGTACTGACTCGGCCACATTGCGTACCCGTCATGATGCCGCGTCGTCAGCACGGCGTAGGTAAACCCTGCCTCCTTCGCGGCCTTGATCCACTTGTCCGCGTCGTAATTTTGCGGATTAAATTCCTCGGCCTGCGCCCAGTATTCATTGGGAGAGGTCGGGTTGGGATTCCACGAGATGTTCGCCAGCATCTTCCACGAGATCTCGCCATCGGCATTGATACTCGATATCCCCCAGTGCAGAAACAGCCCCAACTGCCCGCTGCCGAACCACTGCGCATCGGGATGGTCATTCGGGACATATCGCGCCGCCGGCTTATCCAAAAGCCCCAGCGCCTTGTGCTGGTCCTCCACCGTCTGGTCCGCACCATACACCAGAGAACACCCTGCCAATATCATACAAAAAACGAGGAAATACCGCCAATAAACCACAATGCACCCTTTCAGTAACGTGTACGTACAAAAACCCAACGAAACCAAATTATACACCAATCCGACGGAAAAAGGAACTCGACTCTCCAAAATCGTTTCCATATTGCCGAACATTGTGTATACTGTTTATAGTGTTTCCAATTGAAAAATTTCGTTTTATCCGCGGTAAATATATTTGAAATAATAAATTACAATTTTCCTCGCGGAAATTTACTGCCCACAAGGGTATATCATGAAATGGATTCGAGAAAAACAATCTCGCGACAAGGCCGTCCGCTCACTGGTCTGGCTGATCGCGCTGCTGGCCGTCGGCTTTACCATCCGAAGCTGCACCAATGCCTCCGTCGACAAAACCAGCCCCGCCGTCATGCTCATGGACACCACCGCCCGGATCATCGTCACCGCCCCCAATGAAAAAACCGCCGATCAGGCCATCCAGAGTGCCGTTGGGGCCCTGCGGGACGTCGAAAAAGTCATGAGCGCCTACGATCCCGGCTCCGAGCTGTCCCTGGTCAACCGCCGCGGCTACATCGAGCCGATCCCCGTCTCCGCCCAGCTTTTCGAGATCCTGGACCTCTCGGTCGAAATCTCCCGCCTCACGGACGGCGCGTTCGATATTACCGTCGGCCCCATCCTCGAGCTCTACCGCCAGGCCGCCAAAACCGAAAATCCCCCCGCACCCGAGCAAATCGAGGCGGCCCGGGCCAAAGTCGGCTACCAGAAGATCATGCTCGATGACAACCTCAAAACCGTCCAGCTCGGTGTTGACGGTATGCAGCTCGATCTCGGTGGAATCGCCAAGGGCTACGCCATCGACCAGGCCGTCGAAGCCGCGAAAGAAGCCGGAGCCGTCGGGGCACTCGTCGATGTCGGGGGAGATATCCGCTGCTTTGGAAAACCCCCAAAACGCAAAAATAAGTGGACAATCGCCCTCCAGCACCCCCGAAAACTCGACCAATACGCCCTGACACTCGAAGTCAGCGATACCGCCGTCACCACCAGCGGGGACTACCGACGTTTCGTCCTCATCGACGACCGGCCTGCAAGCCACATCATCGATCCGAAAAATCCTCAATCCAAAAGCACCCTTTCCAGTGTTACCATCCTTACCGAATCCGCCGCACGGGCCGATGCCCTCGCTACCGCCGTCACCGTCATGGGACCGGTCAGGGGATTTTCCCTCATCGAAAACACCCCCGGCACCGAGGCCATACTCATCTCCTCGACCGGCGAAACCATCCATTCCACACCCGGAGCCGGAAAATTCATAAAAAAGTAGCCCCAATCCCGTTTTGTCTGTTATAATCCCCTGCGGGCACAGAGAGCCCGGACAGAATCGGTATTCGTCAGGAAAACCCCATTTTAATGACAATATTGGCGTTTTTGGGCAAGATTTCCCGCTCAATCGCCGATGATGCAAGTACAAGAACCAAAAAAGTTTTATCGGAGCTTTTACAAAAGATATGTTTGACGCACAGGAAGATGTCAATTTAAAGAAAGCACAGGCCTTTTTCCAGCGCGGTGAGGAAGTAGCCGCCACGGACAACTTCGACTACGCCATCGATATGTATATCGAGGGTCTCCGCAAATTCCCCGATGCCCTCGAAGACGGCCATATCCCCCTGCGCCGCCTCGCGCTGATCCGACAGGGCAAAGGCGGCAAAAAACCCTCTATCAAGGATAAAATGACCCATCGCGGCGGAAAAGCCCCCGTCGATGAGATGCTCAATGCCGAGTTCATGCTCGCCAAGGACCCCGACAATCTCACCTACGCCGAAGCGATGCTAAAGGCATGTGTAACAGGCAATTACCATCGAACCGGCGAGTGGATCGCCGACCTGGTGTTCGAGGCCAACCGAAACGCTGACAAACCCTCGGTCGCCACCTTCGTCCTGCTCAAGGACAGCTATCGCGACATGGAACTGTTCTCCAAGGCCGTAAACGCCTGCCGCTATGCACTCGAGCAAAAACCCGACGACGACAAACTCCGCGAGGACCTCAAAAACCTCTCCGCACACATGACCATGCAGCGCGGTAAATACGGAAAAAGCGGCGATTTCACCGAATCCATCAAGGACCGCAAGCTCCAGGAGAACCTCCTGGCCAAAGACAGCACCGTCAAACCCAAAAGCTACCTCGAAACCCGCGTCCAGGAGGCCCGCAAGGCACTGGCCAAAAATCCCGAATCCGAGGTCTACATCCTCGCACTGGCCAAGGCCCTGGTCGCCCTCGAAACCGATGCCGGAATCAAAGAAGCCATCGAACTGCTCGAAAAGCACTATAAGCGGACCCACGATTTCACCTACCAGAAAGCCGCCGGCGAATACCAGATCAAACGACTCAAGGCCGCAATCCGAAATATTCGCCAGAAACTTGAAAAACAGCCCGAAAACGAAAAACTCAAAAACGAGCACACCCGCCTGATCAACCTCTTCGCCCGGGCCGAACTCGAACACTTCCAGCGATGCGTCGAGCAGTACCCCGGCGATCCAAGAATGAAGTACGAACTGGGCCTTCGGCTCATGATTAACCGCAAATACGACGAAGCCATCGGCATTCTTCAGCAGGCCCAGCAGGATCCGCGACATAAAATCTCTGCCATGGACAAAACCGGGATGTGCTTCTTTTTCAAGGGCTGGTACACCGATGCCGCCGATATCTTCAGTCAGGCACTGGACTTATGTCAAACCAAGGACTCACCCCTGGCCAAGGAAATCCGCTACAACCTCGCCCGAAGCTATGAAGAACAGGGAAAAAATGAAGAAGCGCTGGAAATTTATAGAAAACTCGTCCAGCTTGACTATAATTACAAGGACGCCAACCGCCGGGTGAGTGCACTGCGGCAGGCGGCGGAAAATTGAGCCAACCTCTCAGTTAAAAGAGACAATATAGGTAAAGAATTATTCAGGAGACAAAATGGCACATTCATTATCTGCCAAAAAAAGAGTAAGACAAAGCGCAAAACGGCGTATGCGAAACCGCGCACGCAAGAGTATCGTCAAAACACAGATGAAAAAATTTGAAGACGCTCTCAAAGAGGGCAACCTCGAGACCGCAAACCAGCAGTTCCGCCTCGTGCAAAAGCAGCTCGACAAGGTCGCCGCGTCCAGCACCATGCACAAGAACACCGCTGCACGCATCAAGTCTCGGATGAACCGACGCCTCAAAGCCCTCAAAGAGAAAAAGGCATAAGGTATCGGCATTTCAATATTTTTTCGCATTCAAAACTCAAAAGCGCTTAGTCGATGGTACATCATTGGCTAAGCGTTTTGCTATTGGAGATTCATGGAGTTATTTAAGCAGCAAATTCTGAAGTACACCAGCCGGCGGGACTACTCGCCGCTAAAGAAAAACCGCCTCGCACAGGAAATGGGCGTACCCGATGCCCGGCGCGACGCTTTTAATGAAGCACTCAATTCCCTGTGTGATGAATCGCTTCTGGTTATCAACCACCACGGCGAAGTCGCCCTGCCGGCCATGACCAACCGCGTCATCGGAAACTACCGGGCCAACCCCCGCGGCTTCGGATTCGTCATCCCCTTCCAGGCCAACAGCTACGGCGACCTCTTCGTCAGCCACAACGAGGCCATGGGCGCCATGACCGGCGACACCGTCGTCGCCCGGCCCATGAAGCGAGGAAAACGTGCCGGACAGGACCGCTACGCCGGCCGCATCATCGAGATCCTCCAGCGCGGCCACGAACGTATTGTCGGCACGCTCAAAAAATATCCCCACGCCTGGGTCGTCGAACCCGACGGCAACGAATTCGTCGAGCCGGTCATCGTCGAAGACGTCTCCGCCAAAAACGCCAAAGAAGACGACAAGGTCGTACTCGATATCGTCAACTACCCGACCGAAAACCACCCCGGCCGCGGTGCCATTGTCGAAGTCCTCGGCCGCGCCGGACTCTACGACGCTGAAATCGCATCGGCCATCGTCCAGTTCTCCCTGCCGGGCGAATTCCCGGACGAATGCCGCGACCAGGCCCGGGACGCTGCCGCGAATTTCAATCCCCTGTCCGACCCGATCCGCGACGACATCACCGACGAAATGATCCTGACCATCGACCCGCCCGACGCCAAAGACTTTGACGACGCTATCAGCCTCAAAAAAGACACCGAGGGCAACTGGATCCTCGGCATCCACATCGCCGACGTCAGCAGCTTTATCCCGATCAACTCCCCGCTCGACGAAGAAGCCCGTGAGCGCGGCAACAGCGTCTACCTGCCCGGCAAGGTCATCCCCATGCTGCCCGAGGTCCTCTCCAACGGCATCTGCAGCCTCCAGCCGAACCAGAAACGCTTCGCCAAAAGCGTCTACATCACCTACGACGCCCAGGGCAACATCCAGTCACGCGAATTCGCAAACAGCATCATCGAATCCAAGGCACGGCTTACCTACGAACAGGCCGACTGCATCCTCAAGGGCAAAGTCTCCGGTTTCGCCCCCGAGGTCGTCGCCCTGTTAAAAGACATGGAAACGCTGGCCCGCGCGATCGAGGCCCGCCGCCAGAAGGCCGGCATGCTCCACCTCGATCTGCCCGAAGTGGAGCTCCAGCTCGACGACGAAGGCAAAGTCATCGACGCCCATCCCGCCGACGACAGCTATCCGCATACCATTATCGAAATGTTCATGGTCGAGGCCAATGATGCCGTCGCCGCCATGCTTGACCGTTTCGGCGTGCCCTTCATGCGGCGCATCCATCCAGAGCCGGATACCTTCAACGTCAAGAAACTCGGCCAGTTTGTCCGCATCTGCGGGATGAAGCTGCCCAAGATGCTCGACCGACCCGCCATGCAGGCCCTGCTCGAAAGCGTCAAGGGCAAAGGCTACGCCTACGCGATCAACATGTACGTCCTTCGCTGCATGCAGAAGGCCGAATACTCCCCGATGCACGTGGGACACTTCGCCCTCGCCTCGACGCACTACTGCCACTTTACCAGCCCGATCCGCCGCTATGCCGACCTGATGGTCCACCGCCTGATCGACCTGTACGTCAAGGAAGAACTCAACAAGATCGGCCTCGAAGAAGTCCTGCCCGAACAGCAGCTCGTCGAGATCGGCAAGCACATCTCCTTTACCGAGCAGCAGGCCGAACGCGCCGAGCGCGACCTCAAGGCCGTGCTCATCCTCGAGATGCTAAGCGACCACATCGGCGAGGAACTCGACTGCGTCGTCTCGGGCCTGACGACGTTCGGCATCTTCGCCCAGTGCCAGAAGTACGGCATCGAGGGCATGATCGAATTCGGCGATCTCGGCATGGACGAATGGAAGTACAACGAAAAGCAGCAGTGTGTCGTCGGTGCCCATTCGGGCAAACACGTGCGCCTGGGCGACAAAATCCGCGTCCGGATCGCTACGGTCAACGTCGCTGCAAGGCATCTTTATATCGCCCCCGCGGAACCGCTGGTCGAGAGCACACGCAGGATCAAATCCGTCGGCGGCGGTAAAAAAAGGAAACGCAAAAAACCCCGCGGCCACGCAAGAAAACTCTCCAAATCCAAACGCTGAAATACCCAAAAAAGGCAAAGAATGAATCGCAGAGCTTTCTTACAAATCGCAGGCGTAACCGCTGCGGCGGGTTTTCTGCCCGGCTGTGTCGAATCGGCGATGAACAAAAACGCACCCGTCCGTAAACCCAATATCATCGTCATCCTCGCAGACGACCTGGGCTACGGGCACTTCGCCGCCAACATGGACGACTACACCAGGGAGCAGCTAAATCAAAATTACATCCAGCGGGACATCGTCAACAACGACGACCTTTACGACATCGACAAGGCGATGGCCGCGGCCCGGCAGAGTACAAAACACATGACCCGCCTGGCCCGCGAGGGAGTCCGCATGGCCAATGCCTATGTGCCGCTTCCCCTGTGCGCCCCCTCCAGGGCCGCCCTGATGACCTCCCGCTACCCGCAGCGGTACGGCGCGTACTGCAATGAAGACGTCGGCCACAAGGTCGGCCTGGCCACCGAGGAATATGCCCTGCCCCGCGCCCTGCAGGACAACGGCTACACCAACGGCGTCATCGGCAAATGGCACCTCCAGCAGTTCGGCGGCGGCACGAACCCGGACCAGCATCCATTAAAGCGCGGCTTTGATTACTACTTCGGCTTCAACCACGCGACCAGCGTGTACTACAACCCGCAGCACATCTACCGAAACTACGAAAAAGTAACCCTCGACCAATACACCACCGACGCCTTTACCGACGAGGCCCTCGGCTTTATCGAACGCAACCGGGAGAAACCGTTCTTCCTGTACGTTGCCTACAACGCCGTGCACGGGCCGCTGGACAAATTAGCCCCGGAAAAATACCTGTCCAGGTTCAATACAGGCAATGAACGCGTGGATAATTTCAACGCGTACGTCGCGGCCCTCGATGACGGCATCGGTGCGATCCTCGACAAGGTTCAAGAGTGCGGCATCGACGACAACACGATGGTCGTTTTCTTCAGCGACAACGGCCCGGCCGGGTACAGCAAAGTCGTCCTTCCTGCCGCCGGTCCGCTGCGCGGACAAAAGGGTCATATCTGGCAGGGCGGCACAAAAATCTCGATGGCGGCCCGTTGGCCGGGCGTGATCCCCGCGGGCAAGGTTTACCGCGGCCTGGTCAGCTCGATGGACATCATGGCTGCCGCGGTTGAAATTACAAACAGCCCGATCCCGAACCGGGTCAAGCTCGACGGCAGAAACTTCCTGCCCGCCGTTCGCGGCGAGACGAAGGAACCGGTGCACGACATGCTCTTCTTCGCCGGCCAGCATTGCGATTTCTGGGGCCTAAAGGGCCCGTTTGCGACCAAAGGTTCCAACTGGAAAGACTTCGACAATCGCGGCAATGCCCCCGTCGGCTGGGCCGTGCGAAAGGGAAACCTGCTGCTGCGCTACTGGGGCGAATCGAAAAGCTACGAGCTGTACGACGTCATCAAAGACCCCGGCGAAAGCAGGAACATCTACGGCGACCAATACCAAAAAGAAATTCAGGCCATGAAAGAGGCCTACCGCAAATGGTTCGTCCAGATGAAAGAACCGGTAAAGATGAACCGGCAAAAATGGCTCCAGCTCACCCCGGAAAATTAATCCGCCAGGGTGGGCTCCCTGTGCTGAGCAACGCATGGAACTCGATTTTATTATAAACGCTGATAAGCTATGTAACTATATAAAATTTAAGCCTCTGCCGAAGGCAGAATCATCTTGTCGAGTGAGCCTGTCGAATGAGACAACCGAGGCCTCCGCCCGAGCGTAGTCGAGGGTGGAGAATCATTCCTGCTCCTTCAGCATCGGCGGAAACGACAACTTCAGCAACATCCCAAAATCGTATTCATACCACGGCTGGTAGCACGCCTGGTAGTTCGGCTGGTCCATCATCGCGGCGTTGGCCACCCAAAGCTTCAATCCCGCCGGCTCAAACAAAACCCGGTGCAGGCACGACTTCATCGCCACCGGCCGATCCATCAATTCCAGCGCATCCTCAACGCCAATCTCGCCGTATTTCGCCTTCACCTTATCCACCAAATGGTCGTACCGCCCGCCGGCGCTTAAGAGTACCGCATCCTCCACCGGCCGCGGCAATCGCTCATGCGTCTCCCCGGGCCGGACCACGTCCATCTTCTCCGGCCAGCACGCCAGCCCCCGCGCCGACGCCGCCTTGCTGTCCGAGATCACGTAAAAATACTCGCACGTCCGCGCCGACTCGCGGAAAATCGCCACCGCCTCGTCCAGCGTATCCGCCTGCTCCATCCCCATCCGCATCAAAAATCCCATCGGCACGCCGTCCCACTCGCCCACGCCGCGTCCGCCCATCTCGCCAAACGCGACATGCCGCTCGTTCATCCCCGTCACCGAGCCGATAAACCCCGCATAGCCCACGTTCACAAACGCATGGCAGCCCGCCGGCTTTTGCACGATCAGCAGCGCATACTCCTGCAAACCCGCATCCGTCATGTAATCCAAAATCCGCCCGTGCAAAAGCGTGCCCCCCTTGGTCGCCTCGCCGAACAGCGCAAAGCCCGAGCAATGGAACAGCTCCGGGAAAATGCTCGCAAGCTGCACATCCTCGACCGGCACCTGCGCCCCGTCCGCCAGGCCGCGCATCTCCTCGATATACCGCTCGGGGATAAACCCCCGCGTCCGCTCCCACGCGGCCTCAATCGACGAATCATAATACTCGCGAATCTTCTCGGCCGCGTCCGGGCTCATCACGTTCCTGACCGCATCGGTAAACTTGCCGGCACTGGCCGCCCGCGCGATAAACAGCACCTTTCGCACCAGCTCCTGCACCTGCCCCCGCAACAGCACCCCATGCTGATACCCCATCTCGTACGGCTCGCCCTTGACGATCAGCACCCGCGTGCCGGCCATCTCCACCAGTGCCCCCCCGCCGTGCGAGGCCACCAATCGCGGTTGATCCGCCTCGATCACCTCGGCCCCGAACGCCGCCGACGCAAAAACAGCGAAAATCACCGCCAAAAACCCAACCGCCCAAATCCTCTTGCGTAGAATGCACAGGTATGTAAAATGATACATAAATCGACCTTTCAATACTGGAACAAACGGTAACGTAATGAATTATACGCACAAACGCCTGAATTTGTTACACCCAATCGGAACAACAGGTCCAGGTTTACCCATTATATAGATAAGGATTCATGCAAAAAAGGAGAAAAAAGATGCGTAATACCATGCTCACAGGCCTCTGTTTCGTCATGCTCACTGCCGCCGGCTGCGCGACCAATCCCGTCACCGGCCGAAGCGAATTCATGCTGCTCCACCCCACGATGGAAGAACAAAAGGTCATCGGCCGCGAATACGCCCCGCAGGTCCAGCAGGAACTCGGCGGCGAAATTCAAGACCCCGTTATACAACAATACATCGGCCAGGTCGGCGCCAAAATCGCCGCCGCCAGCCACCGCCCGGACCTCGAATTCCAGTTCACCGCCGTTGAATCCGAGCAGGTAAACGCCCTGGCCCTGCCCGGCGGATACATCTTCATCACCCGCGGGATGCTCCAGACCCTCGAAACCGAGGACCAGCTCGCCGCCGTGCTCGCCCACGAGGCCGCACACGTCACCGCCGAGCACTCCGCCTCCATGATCGCCCGGCAGATGGGCATCAACCTGGTCCTAAGCGCCGTCCTCTCCGAAAAAACGCCCGACACCGCCGTAAAGGTCGCCAGCTTCGCAGGTCAGATGATCCAGCTCCGCTACAGCCGCGAATTCGAAAAGGAATCCGACGAATTGGGCACCGACTACCTCGTCAAAGCCGGCTACAACCCCTACGGAATGGTCGAAGTCATGCGGCACCTCGACCAGCTCAGCTCCAACAGACAACTCGAATTCCTCTCCACGCACCCCAACCCCGAAAACCGCCTCGCGCTGATCGAAACCCACATCCAGCAGAAAGGATACAGCTTCATCAAAACCACACCCACCAATTCGTACTCCACAATCAAATCCCGACTGTAATCCGCAGGATGCCGTTGATTTCGTTTGGCGAAGCCATCGAAAGAAACGCATGCTGATTAAAAACTATGGAAAAACAAAACAATAATCCCAAACCTCCGCTGGACAATCGATTCTCCCCCAGCAGACCTTGAAACACCAGCAGAGAACAAAAAACACCAATCAACTTTTGATTTCCATATTAAAAAAACCGGATACATAAATCCCGCACTTTTTGCCTGGATCAATTTTCCCCTTTTTCAAAATGCTGCGCTTCTTAAAAAAACATCTTCTCTATTATTTTTCCTTCTTCATGCTCTTCATTATCTTCATGGTAATAACACTCACCATGAAGAACATAAAGTGATTGAAGTCTACCACACAAAACTTTCCAATTTCTTTCCGCGTTTTTTTGCGCCTTTCGCGGTCTAAAAACTCTTACCTGTCCCCAAAAGTCACAATCGCCCATTCCTTTATATCCGGGACACTCACGGTAACACCCCCCCTGCTGGAACGCACCTTCAGTGATACCGCCGCGCTGCCGGGTCGATGCAGTTTCGCGCCCGCAGGCTTCATAGTACCGAATAAATCTTCACTTAGCCATACAGTTGTTTCACCGATTACCTCAGCCCCGGTATTGACCAGGTGAACCGCCACGCCGCCCTCTTGCACCCGGGGCAAAACCAGGATATCCTTCGAGCCTGCAACCCGGTATGAAGGCTTTAGCCCGGCCTTGAGCATCTTTTCCGCGGCCGTATCCGCAATAGCTTCCAGCGAGACCTCCGGCTGCTCGGGCTCTTTCTCCTCGTCGGACTCATTGAGATCAAGATCATGCATCGCCTGGACCTGCGTTTTGGCTTTCTGTTGATTGGCAAACAGCGCCGGCAAAATCTCCCCCCTGTACGAAGCGGTTCCCCGATGGATTGCTTCTTCAAATCGCTTCCAGTCCCGGTCAGCAAAATCCCCCTTTTTACCGGCAATCCAGACCGGCCTGTGCGCCTCAAAATCTTTCGCATAAATTGGAACATGCACAAATTCGTTCCTGTCTGTCCCGCACACGGAATAGGAAAACAGCACCCCCCTTTTCTGCAGCGCTTCACTCAGGGCCAAAAGCCCCGGTTCGTATTCTTCTTTCACAAAGGGCACCAATATCATCACATCCGAATACGACCTGTACCCGTCAAACAAACCGGGATTCTCATCTATGAAAGCCACCATATCTTCATAATCCTTAATATCACCATACCAGCGGGGCGCATCATGAATATAAATATCCCACGGCATCAGTACGTGATGCCCCAGCGCGTAAGAAAGAGCAATCGCCTGCCGGGTTTCCTCCACCGTCGGCGTTTTCGCCACCTTCTTGATGGACGCGACAAACTCCAGGTTCATCGCATCGGCCAGCCGGCAGCAATGCACCCATTCCGCCGCCGTCTTTTTGTCCACGTAATACTCACCGATAATATAATCCAGGTAATCCAGGATCGGGCACCGCGAAAAACCAAACGTCCCCGCCATTTCGGGCACCATATTCATCGAAAGCGTCAGCGGCTTGCCGGTTTTCGCCTTCCACAAATCCAGCAGCCCGGTCTTATACTTGCGACCCGCGTACGCCTGGTACCGCTCAAATTCCCGGGCCAGCGGCAGCGATTCCCGCTTCGACTCATACTCTGAATTGGTTTTAATGCCTTTTGCCTCTTTCAGGTATCGCCCGTAATCAAAGCCGTCCCATGTCGTCACCCCCGCCGGATAGCTGACACCCTCATCCCGGCAATACTTCGCAAAATCCTTCGTACAGAACTCGCAAAAACATGTCGCCCAGCCGTAATGAAAAGACGTAAAATTCGTCAGCGCCTCATCATGCTGAACACTGTCAGTTCCCAAATCAGCCCATTTCATCGCTGTCGTATATTGCGCGAAGGTAAAACCGGGATTGTTCATGCAGCCCCGGTACCGCCCGTGCGCGGTCGCCGGTTGGCCCCCAAAGGCCACGAGGGCATAATTGGCCTCCTGCGTACCCGAGGCGATGGCCCCCGCGTAAGTCCCCCCGCTTTCGTGCAGCATTTTGAGCAGGGAAGGAGAATTCGCATAAGTCCATTCCAGCCGGTCGGCCCGCCACTGCTTCAAGGCCTCTTCCTTGGGGACCGAACCGGAAGTATTACTCAGAATCCTCATCATAAGATCGGACTTCTCGATCCCCGCCTGGTTGCGGGTATCCCGCTGATACGTACTCAACGAACTCGTCCCCGCAAGACACAGCGAAGCCGGGACAATCACCAGGAATGCGAAAAAATATACCGTTTTATTGAAATGCTTCTTTCCCATGTCTCTCTCCTGTATGTAAATTTGATAATGATAGTATTTCAACGCAGGCAATTGCAAAAGTGTCTCTTTTTCAGAAGAAACGACTCCACGTATCACTATACGCCAATTTCAGCATTAGATCAAGTCTCGTAGATAATAAAGCATCGGCCGAAGACCGTATCCATTTATCGAGTGAGCTTGTCGAACGAGATAACCGAGGCCTCCAATCGAGAGAGCGGTTACAAAACGATATTACTTCCTTGAGTTCTATGTGCAAATCGTGCCTGTGTGCAAACCAAATACTTACCTGCCTAAGGCAGCGAGATTGGAGAATTGTCCCGGCCGTCAGGCCGGATTCCACACTCTACTTTCAACTTTCTCCCCACTGGTCCGAAGGGTTAGCCTCTTTCCCGCGGTTTCCCCCTCTATTCGTATTTTCACAAATATCCCTGCCAAACCCATCTCAAAATGAAACCTTGAATTTTGCAATCTATTTGCTATCCTATTGAAAAATGAGTCTCAGCCGCCTGGCTGAATACGCAAAAGGAGTAAGCAATGAACATGGAAACCATATATGAATGGATACAGAGCCTGTCACTTCCGCCGCTGGCCGAACGTGCGATCCACCTGGCCATCGTACTGGTCATTGCGTACCTGGCCAACCTCATCACCAAAAAACTCATCCTCAAAGCCGTCAACCGCGTGATCCAAACCACCCGCACCCAGTGGGACGATATCCTGATGCGCCGCCACGTGTTCACGATGATGTCGCACCTGGTCCCCGCGATCATCATCTACGCCTTTGCCCCCGGGTTCATCATCAACATGCAGCTTCTCGCCATCATCTACATGATCATCGTCGGCCTGCTGGTCCTAAACGCCTTCCTCAACAGCGTCATCGATATCTACCGCACTTACGAATTCGCCCGCCGCGTCCCCATCCGCGGTTTCATGCAGGTCGTCAAGCTCATCGCCGCCATCGCCGCCGGCATTATTATCATCGGCCTGATCGTCGACAAGGACCCCACCAACATCCTGACCGGCTTCGGCGCGATGACCGCCGTCCTGATGCTGATCTTCAAAGACGCCATCCTCGGTTTCGTTGCCGGCATTCAACTGTCCGCCAACAACATGGTCCACATCGGCGACTGGATCGACATGCCCAAATACGGCGCCGACGGCGACGTCATTGACATCACGCTGACCACCGTCAAGGTCCAGAACTGGGACAAAACCATCGCCACCATTCCCGCGTATTCACTGATCAGCGATTCATTCAAAAACTGGCGCGGCATGAGCGAGTCCGGCGGACGCCGCATCAAACGATCGATCAACCTCGACATGAACACCATTCGCTTCTGCGATGAGCAGATGATCGAAAAATTCCGCCATATCCAGTTCATTGCCGAGTACATCGACGCCAAAAAACGCGAGATCGACGAACACAACGTAGCCGCCAACGTGGACGACAGCGAACTGGTCAACGGCCGCCGCATGACCAACGTCGGCACATTCCGCGCCTACGTAATCGCCTACCTGAAGAACCACCCCATGATCAATCGCGACATGACCTTCCTCGTCCGGCAGCTCCAGCCGACCGAAAACGGCCTGCCGATCGAAATCTACGTCTTCAGCAGCGACAAGGTCTGGGCCAGTTACGAAGCCATCCAGGCGGACATCTTCGACCACATCCTGGCCGCCATCCCCAACTTCGGCCTCCGCGTCTTCCAGAACCCCACCGGCTCCGACTTCACCCGACTTGTCAATTAGGGACAGCCGCCAATTAAAACGCCCGGCCGCATGGCCGGATTCCATGCTCTATTTTCAACTTTCTCCTATCTCCCCTCTGGCCCATCGGGCCCCGTAGGATGTCGTTGATTTCGATAGGCGAAGCTATCGAAAGAAACACATGCTGATAAAATTTCTTTCGTGTTTTTCGCGCATTTCGCGGTTTATAAAAAATAAAAAAAGCCCCGGCCGCAGGCCGATCCCATGCTCGACTCTCTACCCTCAATTTTCTTCCCTCTGTAGCGTAGGGTGGGCCGTGCCCACCATAAACGATACCGTTTCACATGTGCATTTCAAACCTGTTTACAAAGGTAGGGTGGGCTCTGCCCACGCGGATAAAAACAGCCCCGGCCGCAAGGCCGAATTCCATGCTCTATTTTCAACTTTCTCCTATCTACTTTCTGGCCCATCGAGCCCTGCCCATGCTGATAATTAAGCCTCGTCCGCAGGACGTATCCTTGTATGCCCTGAATTGACATTTTCAGTATTCCTGTCGGGCGCATAAAAAAGGGCCGCGAAAGCGGCCCGTTGAGGGATCAATATCTTTCACCCCGACATTATACACGCCTGCGAAGTGCGGCCAGCCCGAACGTGAGCAGTGCGAGTGTCGCCGGCTCAGGGACGGATATGGTGTCGAGTACGATCTCCGTGACAGCCGTATCCACTGGCACGAAGAGGGAGATGATCTCGTAGTCGGGATTGGGAACGATTTCCCAGTCTTCATAGACCAGGAAGACACCGTTGGTAGGATCAATGTTCGTAATGACCGGTGGGCTGGAAGGAGCGGACACATACGCATTACCCCCGGCGTCCGAGGCGGCAATCCCAAGTATGGAAGGCGCGACGTTGCCGATGTAAGTCACTTGGAGCCGAAGGAATTTGAAAGGCTCCTGGTCAATCCAGTTGGGTACCTCAAGGTCGATAAATCCGTCGGATCCGAACACCCAGGCCCCGTTGCCGTCATAGGCGTTGTCCCATTGCACATTACCGATGATGGTCGCGTTGGGCCCCAGGCCCGAAGGTGTCACCCCGTCGCCGACTACCGGCACAAGGGAACCGTCCGGAAAGGCTGGGTTAAAATTACTGGGTGTAAGAAATTCCCATTCGGCCAGGGTACTCAGGGGTTGCCCGCGATAGCCCGGGGGAAAGAAGTCCTCAGCGAAGGCGCCCGACAGCGAAAATACCATCACCCCAATCATCATCATACGTAGATGCTTGTTCATGGCGATACCTCCTTTCATTCAATTGACATTCCCATTCAAACGGCAAAAGAATATATTTGTCGCATAACGATACCGTTGATTGTACAAAATCGCTCCGGCAAGATCAAGAATAATACATTCCAGGCCCGGTTTTTCTCTAAAATCAGTAATTATACTGATTTCCGTACACTTGCATTGACAGCCTTCGTTTTTTTGACAGTCACGCAGAACGCGTTGAGTGCCCTTGGCGAAGCCATCGAAAGAAACGCATGCTGATAAAAAAAGCATCGGTCGAAGACCGTTTCCACCGATTGAATCCAAAGGATTCAATCGCCCGAGGCGCAGCCTCAACAGGTAAATATAAAACAGCTCCGGCCGCAAGGCCGAATTCCATGCTCTATTTTCAACTTTCTCCTATCTCCCCTCTGGCCCACCGGGCCGGCTCTACTCTCTAACCTCTATTTTCTCCCCACTGGCCCACCGGGCCCCGTAGGATGTCGTTGATTTCGATAGGCGAAGCCATCGAAAGAAACGCATGCTGAATCTGATAATCTTAATCCTGCACCC
>CAYVUI010000070.1:0-24423 GCA_964454745.1 uncultured Pirellulales bacterium
CAATCGAAAGTCCGCCTTCTGGGTCTGGTTGGAGCCGACCCGCTGGAATTCTTTTTCCTGGAGAACCCGCAGTAGCTTGACCTGGATATTCGGAGAAAACTCACCGATTTCATCGAGAAACAGCGTCCCGCCGCCGGCCTCTTCTATCCGTCCGATGCGGGTCTGCATCGCGCCGGTAAATGCGCCTTTTTCATGTCCGAAAAGTTCAGATTCGAGCAGGTTCTCGCTCAGGGCCGCGCAGTTGACTTTAATAAACGGTCCTTTGGATCGGGAACCGGCATAATGGATAGCCGAGGCGACCAATTCCTTGCCGGTGCCGGACTCGCCGCGTATCAGGACGGAGGTTTCGGTATTAGCGACCTGCTGGATCCGTTCGTAGATGTTACGCATCGCGCGGGAATTGCCGATGATCGACGCCGGGCGGGCTGCACCTTCAAGCTGGTTTCGCAGGCGAAGGTTTTCCTGTTCGAGAGCCTGCTGTTCGAGGCGTGCCTGTCGGCGGAGTTTGACGTCGTGGGCGATCATGGATGCAACGATCCAGAGCAGCCGGGCCGCTTCGTGGATCGATATCGGGCTGTCGTGGGGAAAATCGGCCGCGAGGGTGCCGACGACTTCGCTCTGGAGCGTAATGGGTACGCAGATAAAGCCGAGGCTGCGGGCTTCGGTTTCGTTTCGTTTGTGGAGGCGGTCGCGGAAGTCCGGTTCGTCGGCGATGCGGTGGATGATGGCCGGCTGGCCGGTTTGCAGGACCCTTCCGGTGACACCCTCGCCCTTCTGGTAGGAGGTTTGGGGCTCCTTGAGCGAATGTGGGTTTTGGGTCGCTTCGTAGACTAGCTCTGATCCGCTGGGTGAGAGGAGCATGATCGTTGGGCGTATAAGGGCGAAATCAGATTCGATGCTTTCGAGGACTTCCTGGAGGATTTGCTGCTGGCCGGACATTTCACTGAGCGCCTGGGCGATGGAGAAAAGCCCGGACAATTCCCTGACATTTTCTTTTGCGCTATCCGTTTCACCCGGAAGTATTGACATTATTGTATTTCCTCAAGCATGTATTTACATTTTTGTAATTTAGCGGCCCAAAATCTCTGTACGCTCTTTTTAATCTTCATTCTAATATTTGTTGTCCTTTTTGACAGAATAATAGACCTATCTGCCTGTTAAAAATACACTTACAGCACACATAACCCTGACATCTCTTGCCTTTATCCCGAAAACGGGCGGTTATCATTATACGCTGTGAGTATAAAATGCAAACTGTATGCCAGTATCGCCCAGATGGTAAGAGTGGAGAATGGATTGAGACCTGACGGCTGGAGTTCTTTTATTGTTTAAAAACCGCGAAATTCGCGAAAAACACGAAACTGCTTTGAGCAGATAAATATTCGGGTTGCAATGAGTGAGAAAGGCATATTGTACTTAAAATGGTTTCCGTTGGGATTGAAGATGTCAGGCTTAGTGGGCTTGGGATAATGGTTTATCGAGTCTTTGACTCGACGATGTTGTGCGAAGCGCACAACATCAAGGAAACGTCCTGCGGACGAGGCTTTTCCCTGCACCACGTGGGGTACAGAGTTAAAATTTATCAGCATGCGTTTCTTGCGATGGTTTCACCATCACAAATCAACGGCATCCTACGGGGCTGCTTTTAAGCAGGTAAATATTTGAGTTGCAAACAGGCAAAGATAACATATGGAACTCATTTTTTATTCCCACAGATCAGCTATACAACCGGAGCCTCTGGATCAGAAGATAATACGGGGTCATGTCAAGGCCTCAAGCTACCTTCCTTCATATAAATTACCTATCATTTCCACATTTGCGCTGCACTCATTTTTAAGCCTTAGATGATTGCCCTGTATCCTGTTGCCGATCAGCACCGCTGACCTCACATTCTTCTCAAGCAGCACATGGGTCTTTGGCGTGTGACCATATTCTTTTATCAAACAATTGCTCATCATCAACGCACCATCCGAAAAATGAAAAAATGGCACATTCGGGTCCCATTTATAATCAGGCGTTGTCGCTCCAGCCGAGAAATGGCAGTTAGCAGCCATAATCGTTCCCTTACCATGGTTCAAAATGAAAGACCCTGTCCGAGTCTTGCCCCAGAAACCGCAATTTGAGAATTTCACCGGCCCTGTATTCTCCCTGCCGATTTCCACTCCGTTCATGAACTGCGAATTCTCGAATGCAATCCCAGCATGGTCCTGCACTTTATCGATCTTAACCGCCAACGGCCCTATATCCGAACCGCTTTGGGTAATCACTATATTGGCCTGGCCCTTAAGATGCTGTGAACCATCAGCCAACGGCGGAGTTTCTATAAAATGAAACCCAATCTTAGGCCAAATCACAAAGCAATTCGTCATATACTCCCAGTCGCATCTGCCAACAATAAAACCTTCAAGATTTTTCCGTGTAAATTCATTTACCTTCTCAGCCAGTTCCTGAGCTCTCTCAGGATCAACCGCCTTCCACCAGTTTACAGAATGCACATGGATATTTTCCAACCTGCCAATATCGGTCGTCCTGTCAATATAAACCCCCCTGCGAAGAGCACAGATCTGAATGTCTCTCATATTATGACCTTCATTACCCATCGTACCCGCATCAATACCGTTATAGGCATTCACAATGGTGATATTATAGATATTGAACCTGCTTCCATACGCTTGTATTGTCCACGGATAAGGCTTTATGTCATCAAATTTCTGTTCGGGATAAAATATTGTCAACCCATCTAAAGTACAACTGTGACCCATCTGAATGAACGGGGTCGAACTTTCATCCCCTCTTCCTGAATAAGCCAGCAGCGTAGTCCCCTGTTTCATCTGCGGAAAATGAGGCCCTTGCCATGTCCCCTTTATACTCACACCGGACGGCATCTTTAAAGTCCCTTTTATGGCATATTGGCCGGCGGGAACGAATACCGTGCCCCCTGCATCTTTCATCTTATCCATCGCCTTATGAAAAGCATCCGTACAATCAGCTTTCCCATCACCAACAGCCCCAAGATTCGTTACATCTATCCCACAGTTCTCAGCCATACTGAAGGGAACGATAAAAAGGCATAAAAACAGAGAATATGCGGTCCATCTCATTTAGATATCTCCCAAAAATGGTTGACTAATCATGAAATCTACAGACAATATAGTCGAGTAGACGAAATTGTTCAAGCTTTTTTATCCTTTTGATATAATATAAAAGGATTACGTCCCTGTAAGAAAGGGGTATAATATGTCATTCAAAATCAAATTTGTCATTGTGCTTGCCGGGGCCCTGAGTGTGTTCCTTTACGCGGATACCCTGACTCTTGAATCACTATACCACCAGATGATAGACCTTAACAGGCTTCCGCAATTCCCAGAGGCCTGTTATAAAGTTGTCCAATATTCTTCCTACGACAGAAGAAGCGGCGTCCCCAATGGCCCCGGCTGGTTTTTAAACTCCGATGGTTTTGGCTCTGAGCCCATCCCGGGCTTCGAAGCCGTTATCAAAGAACCCGACTCCACGGGCATAGGCCTTTATCAGGTATGTGACATAAAACAGCCAGGCGCACTCATAAGATTCTGGTCCGCCCGAATGTCAGGAACAATCCGACTGTATCTCGACAATTCTCGAGAACCTGTTTTTGAAGGCCCCGCAGAAGAATTCTTCATACGAACCTACAACCAATTCGCTCAAAAAGCAAATGTCGAGAAAGGTATTTTTGAAAACTCTTTTCAGCAAGAGTACAGCTGCTATTTCCCAATCCCTTTCAGAAAGCGCTGCACAGTCACGTGGGAAGGAAGTCTAAAAGACACACACTTCTATCATTTGCAGGCACGTATCTATGATAAAAATGCAGAAATAGAAACTTTCACACTGAAGAACTTCAAAAATGCCGAAAATACGATCCAACAAATCGCCGAGGTTTTAAGAAATCCTTCAGAAAACTTCAACCTTTCAAAAGCGATCCCTCAAAAAACATTCACTGAGACAATCAAACCTGATGAATACAAACTCCTCACTCAGGAAAACCAAGGTCCGAAAGCCATCAAACAATTCGAAGTACGTATAAAAGCAGAAAATCTTTACGCCGCATTACGCAGTACCATTCTTTACATCCAGTTTGATGATTACTCAATGCCGCAAATCCAATCGCCGATAGGAGATTTTTTCGCCGCCGCTCCCGGCATTAACCCTCTTGATTCACTCCCATTTACTGTAAAAAAAGACGGCACCATGTCCTGCCGGTTCGTTATGCCCTTTAAAAACAATGTAAAAATCTTCGCATTTAACCTCGGCAAAAAAAATGTGCAAGTAACAGGTAAGATTTTTATTGACGACTATACATGGACAGATAACACTATGCATTTTTATGCCAGATGGAGGATTAACAGTGACGTAACCACAGTATTCCCAACTCCATCTGACATCCCCTTTATCATCGCAAAGGGCCAAGGAAGATTTGTCGGCACCTCATTAATGCTTTACAATACTTCCAACATACCCGGAGGTGGCGGCAATTGGTGGGGTGAAGGTGATGAAAAGATTTTCATCGACAATGACAAATTCCCTTCAACATTTGGTACCGGAACAGAAGATTATTTCAACTACGCATGGGGCAGAAACACCCTCTTTAATTTTGCATTTTGCGGCCAACCCCGCTCAGATGGCCCCGCAACACGCGGCTACAATGTGAATTATAGATTCCAGATCGCAGATGATATGCTTTTCAAAAAAACATTTGCCTTCTATATGGAACTCATGACACATGACATAAACAAAGATTTTTCTTATGCTCGAATTCCATATTACTATGGTATAAACCTTCTCGACGACCATAAATACATCACCAACGAAGAGGTTCGCGAACCGATCTTTCTTCCCTGGTCACCCGTCGCAAAATTAGGTGCTGCTTCAAGCACTTTTTTTGAAGCAGAAACATCATTATCAGAAAATAAAGCGAAGATCATAGAAAACATAATGGCTTCCAATGGCAGGTATATCCTTTTTAAACCAAATCATGAAAATGACAGCATAAGCTTTAAATTCAATATCAAAGAAGCCGGTCAATATAAAGTAAGCATAGTGGGCTTAGCCAGTCCTGAAATGGGATCGGCTTATATGCAAATCAAAAAAGACGATCAATTGATTGGCAAAAGCGGCAGCTTTGATTACAAGTCCAACTTCCATACAATGCTGCGAAGAAGATTTGGCCCAATACTCGAACTTCAGGAAGGCAGCCATATCCTTTCGCTAGTCAGCCACGATGCCAAACCATTAGCCATAGATTTTATCTGGCTGGCTCGCTGATGAAAGAATTGCCTGTGGCCAGTGACCTTGATAGAAATGGTGTTACTGATTTCCAGGATTTTGTGATCTTTGGACGGAATTGGATGGAGTGATTCTCCAAATTCGACTCGCCTACGGTTTGGAATATTATTTTTAAACGCAGGATTGACGCTGTTTTTTGGTTATAAATGAGTACAGTTGGTTACGTAATGATTTGCGATGTAAAGGTTGGTGGATTATGAAAGGGGGTTTATCGAGTCTTTGACTCGACGATGTTGTGCGAGGCGCACAACATCAAGGATACGTCCTGCGGACGAGGTAATTCTCCAATCTCGCTGCCTTAGGCAGGTAAGTATTTGTTTTGCACACAGGCATGATTTGTACATAGAACTCAAGGAAGTAATATTAGTTGTAACCGCTCTCTCGATTGGAGGCCTCGTTTGTCTCGTTCGACAAGCTCACTCGACAAGTGGAATGGCCTTACGGCCGGAGTTATTCCCTGCACCACGTGGGGCGGGGGATTAAGATTATCAGCATGTGTTTCTTGCGATGATTTCACCATCACAAATCAACGATATCCTACGGGTCCCTGCGGGGCCAGAAAGTGGAGAGTTGAGAGTAGAGCAGGGAATGGAATAGAAAAGGGACAGTCAATGGATGACTGTCCCTCTTTGTTGTCTGTGTCGGAAACCGGGGTGTCAGATCAGGCGATGTTTTCTTCGACAGCCTTTAACAGGATGTCGGGTGTAACGGGTTTTTCGAGGAACACCTTGACCGGCAGCGTGTCCGCGTCGGGCTCCATACCGAAGGGCAGGTTCATTTCCTTGCGGATTCCGCTTAGCATCACGATGGGGATTGTGTTGATCTGCGGGTCCTTCGCGATCTTGCGTGAGACATCGATGCCCTCGGTGACCGTCGTCATCATGATGTCCAGCAGGATCAAATCGGGCTTGAAGGAGCGTGCCAGTTCCATGCCGGCCTCGCCGTTGGAGGCGGTTTTGACCTCGTAATTTTTCGCGTCGAGGAGGTTGGATATCGCCTCAACAAATTCCGGGTCGTCGTCGATCAGAAGTACTTTCTTGTTCATAATCTTCCTTTGCATCTGTATGCCAGTTTACATGTTTTCGAGAGAATCAGGCCTGCTGGGTCTGCTGGGCGTCTTTTCTCATTTTCTTTATGATATTGACCGTCTTTTCAGGGGTCAGGTCGCCGTGGATTTTGTCGTCGATCATGACGACGGGGGCCAGTCCGCATGCGCCGAGGCAGCGGGCCCCTTCGAGCTGGAAGAGCCCGTCGGGAGAGACCTCGCCCTCTTCGCACTTGAGCTCGTTTTTCAGTGCGGTCATGATCTGGCCGGCCCCTTTGACGTAGCAGGCGGTGCCCAGACAGACGGACACTTTGTGCTCGCCGGGCGGGGTGAGGTTGAAGTAATGGTAAAAGGTGGCTACGCCCCAGATGTGGGCAGTGGGGATCTTCATCTCGAGCGAGACTTCGTCCATCACCTCCTGCGAGAGGTAGCCGTAAAGTTCCTGTGCCTTGTGCAAAACGGCGATCAGGTACGAATCCGGATAGTCTTTTTGGGACATTTCGCGGATGTATTCTTTCAGTGCGATCATTTTATTATCGTCTGGAGCTGTCACGATGAATCTCCTTGTACAATTAGTGTTGCTGTTCCTGTTTGTCTACTGAGGTCAGATCGGTCGCATCTCCGGGTACGATTCCGATCGGGAATTTCTGCTGGTAATGGGTGTGCAGCAGTTCGTGCGAACGCTCGCTGAGCGGGCGCTGGAGGTATTCCTTGTAGAGCCTCTGGATGTCCGGGTTCTCGTGGCTGCGGCGGATCGTCTTGTTGCGATCGGAACCGTAGAGGGCCTGGGCCCGCTTTTTGAGGCATTCCTCGTCGAGCGGAATGGAGTTGGCCGTGGCGTAAGGCTGGCCGCCTCCGCCGATGCAGCCGCCGGGGCAGCCCATGATCTCGATGAAATGGTACTTGTCGGGATTCTCGCGGACCTCGGTGAGCAGCTTGTGGGCATTGCCGAGGCCGTGGGCGACGGCGACGCGGATTTCCTTGCCGTCCATCGTCAGGGCGCCTTCTTTGATGCCCTTTAGGCCGCGAACGGCATCAACCTCGATATCGAGCAGCGTTTCGCCGGTGTAGAGCTCGTAGGCGGTCCGAATGGCCGCTTCCATGACGCCGCCAGTGACACCGAAGATGGTGCCGGCACCGGAGGAGAGGCCGAGGGGGGTATCGGGCTGCTCGGGCTCGATATTGACGAAATCGATCCCCGCGGATTTGATCATCCAGCCCAGCTCACGGGTGGTGATGACGATATCGGTGGTCCGCATGCCGCGAACGTCAAGCTCGGGCCGAGCGGCTTCATACTTCTTGGCGGTGCAGCACATGAAAGCGACGCTGAGGATCTTTTTCGGATCGATCTTCATCTTTTCTGCGAAATAGGTCTTGAACAGTGCGCTGGCCATGGACATCGGCGATTTGCAGGTTGAGATATTCGGAATCAGGTCCGGGTAGAACTGCTCCATGCACTTCATCCAGGCACTGGAACAGGAGGTAATCATCGGCAGTGTGCCGCCGGTCTGGACACGTTCGAGGAACTCGCTGGCCTCTTCCATAATCGTCAGGTCGGCAGAAAACTGTGTGTCAAAGACATAATCAAAGCCCAGCTTACGGAACGAGGCGAAGAGCTGACCTTCCATGTTGTTTCCGGGGGGAAGCCCGAAGGCCTCGCCGATGGCCGCACGAACGGAGGGAGCAACCTGGGCAATTTTGATGACGTCTTTGTCGTTGAGTTTTTCGAAGAGCTCCTGGGTGTAGCTCTTTTCGACGAAGGAAGCCGTGGGACAAACGTTAATGCACTGGCCGCAGGTCGTACATACGCTTTCGGAGAAAGGCATGTTGTAGGCCGGCATGACGACGGTCTGGAAGCCGCGGTGAGCCTGTGCCAGGCAGTTGACCTTCTGGACCTCGGAACACATTCGCACGCAGCGGCCGCAGAGGATACACTTGTCGGGATTGCGAATCACAGAATGTGAAGAGAGGTCTTCCTCGTAGTTCTTGCGTTCGCCCTCAAAGTGACGCTTGCGGATACCCATCGCGTAGGCGAGGCGCTGGAGTTCACAGTTGCCGTCGCGTTCGCAGGTGTGGCAGTCGAGTGGATGGTTATCGAGCAACAGCTCGACAATGTCGCGTCGTGCCCGTCGCAGTTCAGCGGTGTTGGTGTGAATCCGCATGCCGTCCGCGATGGGGAAGGCACAGGAGGCGACGAAATTGCGGACGCCCTCGACCTCGACGATACAGACGCGGCAGGCCCCTTCGATGCTGAGCTTTGGGTGATAACAGAGCCGCGGGATGCGAAAGCCCAGGCTGTCTGCCGCCTGCATGATCGTCTGATCGGCGGCGACTTCGTATTCTTTGTTATTGATATATATTTTGATCTTGTCAGCCATGATACTCCTCACGATTTTGTGATAGCTTCAAATTTACATGCATTGTAACACATTCCACAGCGGATACATTTCTCCTGGTCGATGAGGTGGGCCTGTTTTTTCTCGCCCGAGACGGCATCGACCGGGCAGACGCGTTTGCACGCCCCGCATCCGACACACTTTTCATTGACCGTATATGCGATCAGTGCCTGGCAGGTTCCGGCCCGGCAGTTATTCTCTTTAATATGCTCTTCATATTCTTCCCGGAAGTTCTTGATGGTACTGAGCACGGGGTTGGGGGCCGACTGGCCCAGTCCACACAGGGAGGACTTTTTAATCATGCTGCCCAGTCGTTCGAGCTTTTCGATGTCGCCTTCCCGGCCGCGCCCCTCGGTGATCCGGGTCAGGATCTCGAGCATGCGCTTGGTGCCTTCGCGGCACGGGGTGCACTTTCCGCAGGATTCATTCTGGGTAAACTCGAGGAAGAACTTGGCGATATCGACCATGCAGGCGGATTCGTCCATGACGATCATGCCTCCTGAGCCCATGATGGACCCGGCCCGCGCAAGCGATTCATAGTCAATGGGGGTATCGAGATAATCGGGGGGCAGACAGCCGCCGGACGGGCCGCCGGTCTGGATGGCCTTGATCGTCTTTCCGCCGGGAATTCCGCCGCCGATGTCGTAAATGATCTCGCGGAGGGTGGTTCCCATCGGGACCTCGATCAGGCCGGTATTGACCACGGAACCGGCCAGTGCGAATACCTTGGTGCCCTTGCTCTTGCCGACGCCGATGGAGTTGAACCACTTGGCCCCATCGAGAATGATGACGGGGATATTGGCCCAGGTTTCCACATTGTTAATCAGCGTGGGTTTTTCAAACAGGCCTCTGACCGACGGATACGGCGGCCTTGGCCGGGGCATCCCGCGTGAGCCCTCGATGGAGTGAATCAGCGCGGTTTCCTCGCCGCAGACGAATGCGCCGGCACCGAGTCGAATCTCGATATCGAACGAGAAGTCCGAGCCGAGGATGTTTTCGCCGAGGAAGCCGTTGGTCCTTGCATCGCTGATGGCCTTTTCGATTCGGCGGATCGCGAGGGGATACTCGGCACGGATGTAGACGATCCCTTTGGAGGCCCCTACTGCATAGCCTCCAATGATCATGCCTTCGACGATGGTATGGGGATCGCCCTCGATGGCGGACCGGTCCATGAATGCACCAGGGTCGCCTTCGTCGGCGTTACAGATTACGTATTTTTCTTCGCCAGGCTGACCTGCGGTAAATTCCCACTTGAGACCGGTGGGAAAACCGCCGCCGCCGCGTCCGCGAAGACCGGACTCTTTGACGGCGTTGACAACGTCCTGCGGAGACAGGCTGGTCAGCACGTTAGCGAGGGCCTCGTAGCCGCGTAGCGAGAGGTAGTCGTCAATGCTCTCAGGGTCGATGATGCCGCAGTTGCGAAGAGTAACCCGCATCTGCTTGCCGAAGAAATCGGAATCCCCGAAGATGCGGAAAAACCGGTTGTAGAGGTGATCCTCTTCGACAACGAGCCGCGCGACGGGTTTTTTGTTGACCAGGTGCTGTTCGACAATCTCGGGGACATCAGGCATGGTGACATTGCCGTAGATGGTATAGCCGGGATTGACGACCATGACCGGTCCCTTGTCGCACATGCCCAGGCAGCCTGAGACATGGATGCGAACGTCGGAATCGAGGCCGTGTTTGGCCAGCTCCTGGAGAAGTACGGTTTTTAAGTCACGGGAGCCTTTATGAATACACGACGTCCCGTCACAGAGTGTAATGATGGTTCTATCTTTCACAGTATCGCTCCCTTTAAATGACCCATTCTTCGATAACTTGTCCGTTTTTGAGATGTTTCTCTATGATCTCGTGGGCTCTCTGGGAATCCACTTTTCCGTAGCGGACGGGATTTTTTCCCATTTCAATTACTTCCACGGTCGGTTCGAGATTGCAGCGTCCGGCACAGCCCTTCTGGCTGAGGTAGACATCGGTCAGGCCCTTGCTGATCGCTTCGCGAAAGACATCCATGACGTCGTTGGACCCGGCTGCGATTTCACACGTGGCCATACCGACATATACGCGCTTGGTGGAAAGATACCCTTTTCCAATGACGCGTGAGACGGCTTCGGCGCGTTTCTTTTTAATGATTTCCATTGGCGTTGACACGGCTTTCTTCCCTTTCTAAATTAAAGATAAATGAATTCCCGTTTTCTCTGGGTTCCACCCGTATGGTACCGCCGTGAGCGGCGATGATATTTTTGGTGATGTAAAGGCCAAGACCGTTGCCCTTTTCGCGCTTGGTGGTGGCATTGTCGAGTCGTGAGAACCGGCGGAACAGCTTGCCTTTCTGCTCGGTACTGATCGGTTCGCCGTCGTTGTAAACCTCGACCTCGATTTTTCCGTTTTGGCCCGCGGCGGACAAATCAATCCGGCCGTGCGGGTTGCCGTACTTGATGGCATTGCTGACCAGGTTATTGGCGACGACCTTGAGCAGGTCGGGATCGGCCTCGAGTTCGATCGCGGGGTCGATGTTGTTGTTGACCTGGATTTCCTTGCGGGCGGCTACGGCGGAGAGGGAATCAACAGAAATGTCGAATACATCCTTTTTCAGATTGATGTGTGTCTTGTTGACGGGCAGCTCGCCGCGTTCGATCCGGCCCAGGGAGAGGAATTTCTTGACGGTAGCCGCGAGATAATCGAGGTTGCGGGCGACCGAATCGATGGCCTTTCGCTGTTTGAAGTTAATCATGCCCAAAAAGCCGTCCCGGACGGACCAGGTGTTCATGATCGCGGAACCGAGAATGCCGTTGAGTTCATGGGCAACGAAACGGATCAGGTCAATATAGTTCTTGTTGGACTGTACAAGTTTTTCGTTAGAGACTTTAAGGCTCTGTTCCCGCTGATGTAGCTGATGGGCCATCTGGTTGAAGGAATTGGCCAGGTCGTTGAGCTCACGAATGTTGGTTGCGGGTTCGTAATCGTGATCAAATTCGCCAGTGGCGAGTTTTTCGGTCGCGTCGCGCATTTGCGTGATGGGACGTGAGATTCCTCCGGCCAGGATTAAAGCAAAAATCACGGACAGGGCCACCGCGCCAATCACGATCGCAAGAAAGAGGATCGTGATATTGCGGGAGAGATTGCTAAATGGTGCCTCGAGGATGCCGACATACAAGATGCCGATGACATTGTTGTTGATGTCCCGGATGGGCTCGTAAGCGGTTTTGTACCAGTCGGTTACAACGAAGGCCCGGTCGTGCCAGAGCTTTCCGCCCTCGACGACTTTTTCGTAGACCTCTTCGGAGACCCTTGTGCCGACGGCCCGTTTGCCTTTTTCGTCGACGACGTTGGTCGCGACGCGGACATCGTCCTGAAAAATCGTTACGGTGCCGATGGGCTTTTCGTTATAAAATTCATTGCCGAAGACCAGCGATCGGATTCGGTCCACGAAAGAATAGTCGCGGTTGATAACCTTGCCGCCATATAAGACGCGGGACAGAGTGCCGTCGGGCTTTAGCAGCGGGATGGCATATTCCTTGGCCAGGGCACTGGAGAGAATTTTCTGCTCAGTGGGCCGTGCACGCTGGGTGTAGAGAATTGGGATTGCAACCCTTTTTTGGATCATTTCGGGCAGCGTTTCGAGTTCCGAGCTGGAAACAATCCGCGTTCCCCCCACAGGCTGGGCCTGCTGAGCTGCGGATTTTACGATTTCGCTGTAAGCCTGATTCACCTGATCGGGATAGACAACCCCGATGTAGTCCAGGCCGGTTTCGAGCTGGAGATTGGGAAGATCCTGACTAAGAGAGATGATCCGCAGGGTCTGCCCGATGCGGTCAATTTCGGTGCGGTAGACGCTGCGCGCGACCTTGAGGTTGTTCTCGACCTGCGACTGCGCCCGTTCGATGATGTCGGTCTTTATGATATAGAATCCGAGCAGCGCAATCGAGCCTGCCAGGACAAGAATGACCAGGAAAAAGGAGTTGAGTATTCGGTTTTTCAGGGGAATCATCTTCATTTTATTTTCTGGCCGTTGGTCTTGCCGGAGGTGTTGACAAAATAGATCATGTTTTCCAATTCGGCTTCCAGGTTAATATTGTTGATGACCACACCGTCCATATCCCGCAGGCGGATGGGGGCGAAGTTCAGCACGCCCTTGATGCCGGCGGATACCATCAGTTCAAGAACCCGCTGTGCGGCGAAATCGGGAACGGCAATAATGCCCATTTTGATCTCGTTTTCTTTGACATAGCTGCCCAGTGCGTCGAGGGGGTATACCGGAACGCCCTGAGGGGCTTTTTCAATCTTGTCCTGATCGATATCAAATCCGGCGGCAACTTTGATGCCGCTTTTTTCAAAGCCCTGGTAATTGAGCAGTGCCTGGCCGATATTGCCGCAACCTACGATGACAAACTGGTGTACCTGATCCTTACCGAGGACTTTATTGAGCTGCTCGATAAGTTCGTCAATCTGGTATCCACCGCGACGGTTGCCGGAAATGCCGAAAATAGAGAAATCCTTACGCACCTGCGACGCAGTCACACCGGCGGCGTCCGCGAGATTGTCCGAGAAAACGCGTACAAAATTGAGGGCTTTCAGCCTCATAATAGCATTTTTGTATCTGGAAAGCCTTATAATACAGCCGCGATTCGCTACCATTTAAAACACCTTCTGTTACAGATTTTCATAAAACAACTAAATGAAACCATACGCACTATAGTATAATATATTTAGACTCATTTCAATAGTATGTTGTGATTTATTTCACAATTACTTAGAAAATTTATTGTGATATTTATAACTACAATAATATACGATATCTGTTAGTAATTTATTAGACAATAATGGCTATTTATTGTGATTTGATTGAAATAGACGTGAAAGGAAACCGAAAAAACAGCCTGTAGGGACTATTTCTGGTTCATAAAGTAACACATCTCCGCCAAACCGACAGATATGTGCTCATTTCTCACAAAAACTTCGCGGGGGCATACCACACTGGTCATTGTGAAATTCCATATTGCACGAATTTTCTTTTTAACCAGAATCTCTGCGATTTCCTGTGCGACCTGGGAGGGACAGGTAAGAATTCCGAGCTGGGGCTGGGTAACATAGAAGTCATTTCCGAGTTTATCGATCGGCTGTATCGACTTTCCGCCAATCCTGATACCCACTTTTTCCGGATCATTATCATAGGCAGCCACAATGGAGAGCCCAAGTGTCTGGAATGGCTTGTATTCAAGAATCGCCCCGCCAAGCCGGCCGGCACCGATCAGGACCGCAGGGTAATGGTTGTTCAGACCCAGTGAGTTCCGAATGGCCTCGATGACTTCCTCGCGTTTGTAGCCCTGGCGGGGGCGGCCGACGACACCGATTTCGGCAAGGTCTTTGCGGACCTGTGTATCATCCATATTAAAGTAAAACGCGATTTGTGAGCTGGTGACCCAGGGAGAGTGATCCCAAAGCTGGGGGGCCTGGATGCAATGATAATAGTGCATGAGCCGCTCGATGGTTGAGTGTTTCATCCTTTTATAGATGCCGAAATAGTGTGTTTTTCTCGGTTTTTTCCTGGCCGGGCTCATTTTTTTCGGCCTCCGGGCCCCTGTCCGATGTTCCTGCCGATGGAGGCGATACGCCCTGCCATGCAAACCTGGCACATCTGGGCGGTTTCGTTGATGCATGCCTTGCCGGGGTAGATTTCGTATTTGACCCGGTATTGTGGAGGTGTAAGGTTGGGCATGACGATATTTGCCCCGCGGCTAAGGCCCAGCTCGCGGCCCTGTTCCTTATTAATAGTAGCCAGCGCGGTGGTGCTGGGGATATTAGATTGCGGGCAAACCAGACGTGTGAGGGCGACAACCTTGTACGTCATCAATTCGCTGGAGGGTACCTGGTCTTTGGGATTGATATCGGGCACAATCTCGCCCGAACCCAGGGGTGTTTTCGGGTTGGCGATATAGGGGCCGACGCCGATCATGTCCATATCATACTTTCGGAATGTGTCGATATCATGTGCAAGAATATTGTATGACTGGCCGGGGATGCCGATCATGACGCCGCCGCCGATTTCGTATCCCATTTTGCGCATATCAGAAACAATTGCCAGGCGGTCCGAGGCTCGGTCGCCGAGGGCGGGATGGATCAGCTCGTAGAGTTTTCGGTCGGAGGTCTCGAACCGAAGGAGGTAGCGGTCCGCGCCGGCCTCTTTCCAGCGGCGGATCTCATCGAGCGGCCTTTCGCCAAGGCTAAGGGTGACGGCAAGCGGGGTTTCGCTCTTGATGCGGCGGATGACGGATTCGATGTACTCTGCGGTGAGTTTGTAGTCTTCACCGGCCTGCATGACGACGGTGCCGTAGCCGAAGGTATGGGCGTTTTGTACGCACTCGAAAATCTCGTCTTCGGTCATGCGGTAACGTTCGATCTCGGTGTTTTTTACATGGAGGCCGCAGTAGCTGCACGAGCGGACGCAGTAGTTGGATATCTCGATGAGCCCGCGGAGGTGGACTTCATCGCCGACGTGTTCTTTGCGGACCTGGTCGGCTCGCTCCCAGAGGATTTCGAGCTTTTGCTCGTCTTCTTCGCGAAGCCAGCTTTCGATTTCCGGAATGGTTATGGATTGGTCAAGCATGGGTACCTCTCTGTTTGCGGGTTTTGTATACGTTCAGTGCGGCCGGGAAGGGCTGGAGCGCGCGGCCGAAAATGCCGAGGCTGTAGGCGATTACGAGGCCGTAGTTTGTGATGGCGACATTTTGCTTGCGGCATTTGAGCAGACGCGAGAGCATCTCGCGGCGGTTCCACATGCAGGCCCCGCAATGGATTACGAGTTTGTATGGGGTCAGGTCTTCGGGGAAGTCGTGGCCCTGGACGTGGACGAAATCAAGGTTTATGCCGAGGTACTGGGTCAGCCAGCGGGGGATTTTGACCCTGCCGATGTCCTCGCCGATGGGGTGGTGCGAGCAGGCCTCGGCGATGAGTACGCGGTCGTTTTCCCGGAGTGAATCGATTTGCATCGTGCCTTTTACCTGTACGGCGAGGTCGCCTTTGAAGCGGGCAAAGAGGATCGAGAAGCTGGTCATCAGTACGTCGGGGGGTGTGTCTCCGGCGACTTTCAGGAAGGCCTGAGAATCGGTCACGACGATTTTGGGCGGCGATTTGAGACGGTCGAGGGCATCGCGGAGTTCGCGTTCCTTGACGACCATGCAGGCGGAATCGGAGTCGAGCAGGTCGCGGATGGTCTGTACCTGCGGGAGGATGAGGCGGCCCCTGGGGGCCTCTTTGTCGATGGGGACGACCAGGACGGCCAACTGGCCGGGGCCGACGATGTCACCGACGATGGAGGGATTGTTGATGAACTCGGCAGGTGCGTTGTCGAGCAGGGCCTGGCGGAACTCGAGGATGCCCTGGCTTTTTGTAACCGAGGTGTTCACGATGGGGATTTTTTGCTCTTGCAAGGTCGCCAGTACGGAAGGGTCGGGGGCCTGGAGGTCGGATTTGTTGAAGATGACGAGAAAGGGAATTTCGCGCTGTTTGAGCCGGTCGGATATCTGCTGCTCGAAATCGCCCCATAGGCCGTCGGAGATGATGACGCCGAGGTCGGTGCGGTCGAAGGCGGCGCGGGTTTTCTGGATGCGAAGCTCGCCAAGGGCGCCGGTGTCGTCGATGCCGGCGGTATCGATAAACAGGACTGGGCCGAGGGGCAAAAGCTCCATGGGCTTTTCGACGGGATCGGTGGTGGTGCCGGCGAAATCGGAGACGATGGAGACTTCCTGGCGGGTGATCGCGTTCAGCAGTGAGGATTTTCCGACGTTTCGCCTGCCGAACAGGCCGATATGGAGACGGAAACTTTTTGGTGTCGTTTGTGTCATGATGTGCCCTCCGTGCCGGAGCCGGGAATTTGGACATCCGAGCCGAGCCTTGTGACAGCCTGGGGGGTAATCAGGGCGTTGAACTGATCTTCAGTGAGCAGTTTTTGTTCGAGCACTTCCTGGCGGACGGTTCGCTGGTTCTTTTTGGCGGCCATGGCCACGGCGCATGCCTTTTCATAGCCGAGGGCCGGCAGCAGTGCGGTTACCAGCGAGGTGGAACCTTCCAGGCGCTGACGGCATTGGTCCTCGTTGGCCTCAATGCCCTGCACGCATTTTGCTCGCAGGATTTCACACGCCCCGGTGAGAGACTCAATCGAATGCAGCAGGCAGTGGGCGACCAGCGGCAGGAAGGCGTTGAGTTCGAGCGAGCCGGCAGAGCAGGCCTGGCAGATGACCTGGTCATGGCCCATCGCGAGCATAGCGGCCTGTGAAACCGCTTCGGGGATTACGGGATTTACCTTGCCGGGCATGATGGAGGAGCCGGGCTGAACGGCCGGGAGGGTGATCTCGGAAAGGCCGCCGTCGGGCCCGGAGGAAAGCAGCCGCAGGTCGGTGCATATTTTGAGCAGCGAGCTGGCATGCGCTTTGAGGATTCCGCTGACCTCGACAAAAACATCGGCGTTCTGGGTGGATTCGACAAGGTTTTCTGCACGGGCAAAGCCGATGCCGGTCATCTCGCGGAGTTTTTCGGTGATGGCGAAGATATATTCTCGCGGGGCGCCGAGGCCGGTTCCGATGGCGGTGCCGCCCAGGTGAATTACACGGAGCCGTTCGGTGCATTTGTATATCCGCCAGCGGTCGCGGTTCATTGCCTCGGCATAGGCGCTCATCTCGCGGCCGAGAGTCGTCAGGACCGCATCCTGGTACTGGGTGCGCCCGATCTTGACGACATGGGCGAAAGCCTTTTCCTTTTCCTGGAAGGCCTCCTGGAGTGAAACGACCTGCTGTTCGAGATTTGCAATCAACTGGATCGCGGCCAGCTTGAGGGCCGTGGGGTAGGTATCGTTGGTGGACTGGAAGCGGTTGATGTCGTCAAGCGGAGAGACCTGATTGTATTGGCCTTTTTCCTGCCCAAGCAATTCGAGTGTGCGATTGGCGATGACTTCGTTGACGTTCATATTAAGCGATGTGCCGGCGCCGCCCTGGAGGGCGTCGGTGATGATATGCTCATCAAGGCTGCCCTGCGCGAGTTGGCCGCAGGCATGGATCATCGCCTCGATAGCCTCTTTGGGTTTGTCGGCGAAGTAACCCAGCTCGGCAATGGTCTCCAGGCAGGCCTGCTTTACGGTTCCATAGGCATGGATCAGCGCGGGAGGAACAGGAAACCGTGAAATGGAAAAATTTTCCTGCGCCCGCGCAGCATGGATGCCGTACAAAGCCTGCGCGGGAACGGAGACTTCGCCTAAGAAATCCTTCTCTGTGCGATACTCGTTACTCACTTACAAAACCATTCCAAACGGGGCTGCCTGTTCTCAGCCCTGTACTCATTGCTGTTCATTTCACCTGTAAAAAGGCAATCAATCGTGGGCGAAAACCATCATCTGGGTTTCGACACCGACGACGTCGTTGAGCTTTTTGCCCATCTCATTGCAGCGGTCTTCCTCGCCCCAGAGTTCGAGAATGAGCAGGCCGTTGGGCGAGCAGACATTGTAGACCTCGTGCAGGCCCAGGCGGGTCTTGATATTGCAGCCGTATTCGGTCAGGATATCCTGTACCTGGGATGCGTGCTGCAAACGGTCGGTAATGTGTACGCCTAGGATCATGTGTTTTTCGGGCATTGCGCTCATTCTTTTCTCCTTATTTAAAGTTTTATTCGCCTCATTTATTCAAGGCACATTGATTAGCAGAAGACATCCCGCGAGCCTTCTTTGACTTTGTCGACCATGGTTCGGGACCGCTCGGCGATTTCGGGCGCCATTTCCGCAATGGCCTTATTGATCAGTCCCTCGCCGATCTGTTTTGTCTTTTGGGAGCCGTAATCGTCAAGATATTCCATAAAGGTCGAGAGTGCGTTGGGGTCGCAGTGCTCCTTGATCTTTCCGGGCTTGGCCAGGTCCATGAAGTCAGCCCCGGTTCGGCCCAGGCGGTAACAGCCGGTGCAGAACGACGGGATGTATCCCATCGAGGCGACATCGGCGATGACCTCATCAAGCGGCCTGTGGTCACCAAGCTGGAACTGGGCGAAATCCTCTTCCGGATCGCCTTCCGCATAACCGCCGGGATTGGTTCTCGAGCCAGCGGAAATCTGCGAGACACCCAGCGCGAAGGTTTCTCTTCGCAGGTTGGGGGTTTCGCGAGTGGACATGATGATGCCGGTATACGGCACCGCCAGCCGCAGGATCGCCACGAGCTTGCGGAAATCGACATCCCCCACCGCATGGGGCGGATGGGACGCGATATCGGAACCGGTTGCGGGCTCAAGCCGCGGGACACTGATGGTATGGCAGCCGACACCCCATCGCTGTTCGAGGTGATTGATATGCTGCATCAGGGCGAGGGTCTCAAACCGCCAGTCAAAAAGACCGAACAGAACGCCGATACCAAGGTCGTCGATGCCGGCTTCCATCGCGCGGTCCATCGCGGTGATTCGATAGTCATAATCTCGCTTCTGGCCTCGGAGATGCACATTCATATAGGTTTCATGATGGTAGGTTTCCTGGAAGAGCTGATAGGTGCCGATGCCCTTGGCCTTTAGCTCTTTGAACTCGTCCACTTCGAGCGGCGCGACATTGACATTGACCCGGCGAATCGAACCGGGGCCGCTTTTGACGGAATAGACCGTGTCGATGGCCTTGAGGATATAGGAGAAGCCTTCCTGCGGATAGGATTCCCCGGCGACGAGCAGCACACGCTTGTGGCCCTGATCGATGAGAACCTTTGTCTCCTCGGCGATTTCTTCCTGGGTCAGTGCCCGCCGTTTTACCTCGGGATTGCTCGCACGAAACGCACAGTACAGGCATTCATTTTTACAGAGATTTGAGACATACAGCGGCGCGAACACGACCAGGCGGCGACCGTAAATCTCTTCCTTCACGTAATAGGCCGCTTCGAAGAGTTCGGCGAGAAGTTCGGGATCGCTGATGCCGGTCAGCACCGCCACTTCTTCGAGTGAGAGGCCTTTGAGCTCTTTGGCCTTTGCCAGCACCTCACGAACATGGCCGGCATCTTTATCAATTGACTTGGTGAGAATCTCGTTGATACTCGATTCATTAATGATGTTGTTTTCTACGCTGCGAACCATTTTGGCCCCCTTCCGTTCTTATTGCTTGCTACCAACAGGTATTTTAAAGCTGAACCTTGCCCATTTTTCAGGCTGTGAATCGGCCCATATTTTTCCGCCGTGCAGGTTGATGATCTTCCAGCAGGCATATAACCCCAGCCCCGTCCCCTTCTTTTTTACCAGATCCGGAGACTGAAGTCTCGAAAACTTTTTAAACAAATGCTGACGCTGCGAAACCTCAAAGCCGGGCCCTTCGTTTTGTACCGCGACCTGAAGGGTTTCATCCTCGCAGCGCATCTCTATCAGCACGTCTTTATTATCATATCCGTATTTTACCGCATTTGAGAGCAGGTTTACCATTACAATTTTCATCAGGTTGGCATCACACGAAACCAAAGGAACATTTTCGTCGATGTCCTGAACAAAAGCTACCGAAGCCTTTTGTGCAATGGGTGCAACAATTTCGATTGCCGGATCGATAACATCGCGTGCCAAGTTCACATTATTTGACGGAGCAAAGTTCATCGCGCCTGATTCCATACGCGACAAATCGAGGTATTCACGTACCATATTTGTTATATACTGTGCCTTGTTATCTATACGGCCGACGGCATCCTTTTGTTTGTCATTCATTGGGCCGAAAATACCCTCTTTGAGGGAATAGGTATCCATGACTACCGCCTGGAGCGGACTTTTGAGCTCGTGAGAGACAAACCCGAGCAGTTCGAGGTAGGCACTGGTCGTCTGTTCGAGCTTTTCGATGATCCGGGCCTTTTCCACGGCCTGGCTGAGCCGCTCGGCAATCGCCTCCTGCATGGCGACTTGAGTATCGTCGTAGGCGTTGGCCATTTGGGAGGAGCGGAAAAAGAGGCCGACGACACGGTCCTCGACGAACAGCGGACAGGTCATGCTCGATACGACGCCTTCCTGAACGACCAGGTTCGTGGAATGGCTCTGGGGATGGTCGGCGAGGTATTTTTGCAGGTTATTGATGATGCGGGGCCTGCGATTTAGGATCACTTTTTCCAGCGAAGAGCCGGCAAGGTCCTCGGTGTAGCCTTTGGTCAGGAGAATCGGCTCATAGGAGGCTTTGGCCAGGTGGGCGACGACGCGGGTGTTGTCTTCTTCGAGAAAGGCCAGTCCCAGGCGGTCGCATCGGCTGATCTCCCGGAGGGCCGAAAAGAGGAAGTCCATAATATCGGAAAGGCTGCTTCCTGCTGCGATTTTTTGATTAATCTGGTCGAGAACTTCCTGCTGGCCCGGGGAAAAGTCTGTTGTTCTTGCCCCCGGTTGCTGCGCAGCGAGAAACCTCAGGTTGTCGGCTCGCTGACTCATAAAAGAATCCAATCAAAAAGCCGGCCGACATGACGCCAGCCGGCTTATCAACAATTTATCTTCGTTTACGAAGAATCAGGACTTATACAATATACTTGCCCCGCGGTGTGTAGTGCGTATGCAGCAGCTTGTGGCTGATGTGTCCGCACGGGCCATCGGTGAGGAAATCACCGTACAGCTTGGTCACGACAGGGTTTTCATGCGACTTACGAACCTCGTAGGCCGCGTCTTCATCGTAGATCGCCTTGGCGCGTGCCTTGCGAATCTCAGGATTGGTCGGGATCGGCTGACCGCCGCCGCCGAGACAACCGCCCGGGCAGGCCATGAATTCGATGAAGTGGCACTCGCTGAACTTGCCGCCGGCCTTGATGTCCTCGAGGACCTTCTTGGCGTTGGCGGTACCGTGGCAGACACCGACCTTGAGGGTCGCGCCCTTGAGCCAGTTCCAGTCCGGGACGAGGTGCTTTAGGATATCGGGCACGGGACCGACGTCCGTAATCGGGATTTCGGCGTATTTGATGCCCTCAAAGCCGCGAACCGGCATGACATCGGCATGGTCGTAGAGATTCTCGACCTTGATGCCGCACACCAGCTCGACGACCGAGCGGATGGCTGCTTCCATTACGCCGCCGGTCGCACCGAAGATCACGCCGGAACCTGTCGCGGTACCGAACGGATCGTCAAAGTCGGACTTGGGCACATCCGGCAGATGAATGCCCGCCTCGGAGATCATCTGGGCGAGCTCGCGGGTGGTCAGGCCGTAATCGACGTCCTTGTATCCGCTGTCACACATTTCCGGACGGTTGCACTCGTATTTCTTTGCCGAACACGGCATCAGGGCAACGGAAATCACGTCCTTGGGATCGAGATTGTTCTGCTTTGCGTAGTACGTCTTGACCAGGGCGCCGAACATCTGCTGCGGGCTCTTGGCCGAGGATACGTGTTTTAGCATTTCGGGATAGAAGTGCTCAATGTACTTGACCCAACCCGGCGAACAGCTCGTAAACTGCGGTAAAGCCGCCGCATCGGAGGTGTCCTTTTCCACCAGGGCCTTGTAGAGGCGGAGGATCAGCTCGGTGCCTTCCTCGATAATCGTCAGGTCCGCGGTGAAGTTGGTGTCAAAGACTTTATCGAAACCGCAGCGGCGAAGCGCGGTATTCATCTGGAACGTCAGCGGAACGCCCGGTTCGAGGCCGAAGCATTCGCCGATCCCCGCGCGGGGGCTCGGTGCCGTCTGCATGACGACGTGTTTGGTCGGATCGTCAATCGCAGCCCAGACCTCATCGGTCGGGTCGTTGGCACGCAGGGCACCGGTGGGACAGCGGTTGATGCACTGGCCGCAGTTGATGCAGACGACGTCGCCAAGGGGCTTGTCGCCGAAGGTAACGATCTCGGTCTGGTTGGAACGGCCGGCGGCTTCGAGGACGCCGACTTCCTGGAGGTCGATACAGGTCCGCACGCAGCGACGGCAGAGGATACACTTGTTCATATCCCGCACGACCGAGTAGCTTGAACGGTCCACTTCGTACATGGGTTCATCCGGATGGCCGAAGCGGAAGAAGTCAACGCCGTATTCCTTGGCCAATGCCTGCAGCTCGCAGTTGTTGTTGCGGAAGCAGGCGTAGCACTCGCCGTAATGCTTGGACAGCATCAGGTCGAGGATGTGACGGCGTGCCTGGCGTACCTTGCGTGTATGTGTTTTGACCTTGATCGGCTGGGTGACCGGGTACGCGCATGCGGCCTGGAGTGTACGAAAACCTTCGATTTCCACGACACAAATCCGGCATACGCCCGCAACACACAGGTCGTCGTGCTGGCAGAGTGTCGGAATGCGGATATCGAGTTCCCGGGCCGCTTCGAGGATGGTCATGCCCATCGGGACCTTGATCTCCTTGTCATCGATGGTGATCGTCACCTTACCGCCGATGGCTTCGGGGTCGGTGATATCGATCTTGTGCACCTTCTGACTGACCGGAGCACGCGATGTATCTGGATTGATCTTATTATCGCTCATACTGCTCTCCTTCTATTAGTACCCGGCAGGGATGGCATCGGTCCGACCCATCACCTCGTGGGGAAAATGTTTAACGATTGACAGAAACGCGTTGGGGCTCGACTGGCCCAGGCCGCACTTGGAGGCAAGCTGCATGGTCTCGCCGAGTGAGCACAGGTCGCGCAGGTACTGCGTGGAGCAGGCCCCGCATTCGAGCAGTTCGACACCTTCGAGCAGCTTTTCGTTGCCCTCTCGGCACGGGGTGCACTGGCCGCAGGATTCGTCCACGAAGAATTCGAGGAAGTTCTTGGCTACGCCGAGCATGTCGCGGTAAGGACCAAAAACGATGATCGAGCCGCCGGTGGCGACATCTTCGAACGCGATGGCGCGGTGGAATTCCGAGGCAGGAATGCAATGGCCCGATGCGCCGCCGACCTGGACGGCCTTGGCATCGGAGCCGCCGACCTGTTCGAGCAACTCGGCAACGGTGATGCCCATCGGGAATTCGTAAATGCCGGGGTTGTCCACATCGCCCGAGACGCTAAAGAGCTTTAGGCCGGTGGATTTCTCGGTACCGAGGTCCTTGAACCATGCGCCGCCCTTTTCGACGATGCAGGCGACCCATGCGAAGGTTTCGACGTTATTGACGATGGTGGGCCGCTTCATGAAGCCGGTATCCACCGGGAACGGCGGGCGGTTACGCGGCTCGCCCCGCTGGCCTTCGAGAGATTCGATCAGGGCCGTTTCTTCCCCGCAGACATAGGCACCTGAGCCCATGTGGATGTGAATGTCAAAGTCAAAACCCTTCTTGCCGAGGATGTCCTTGCCCAGCAGGTTGTTCTTGCGGCGGGAGTCGAGAACATTCTCGAGGTGGGAACGGAGATAGGTATATTCACCGCGAAGGTAGACGATACCGGTCTTGGCGCCGATGGTGTAGCCGCCGATGGTCATGCCCTCGAATACGAGGTCGGCAAACTCGGTCAGGATGAAACGGTCTTTAAAGGTGCCCGGTTCACCCTCGTCGGCATTGCAGACCACGAACTTCTTGTCGCCTTTGGCTGCGGCTGCGAGGTTCCACTTTACGCCGGTGGGGAACCCTGCACCCCCGCGGCCTTTCATCATCGAATCGCTCAATTCACCCAGGATGCCTGAGCGGTCCTTATCGAGAGCGGCCTTTAGCCCCGCGTCGGGCTTTACGGCTGCAAATGTCATGGATTGTTTGTTGGAAGTGGTCATACGATATGCTCCTCCTTTCTCTGAAGGGCGTGGGCGGT
>CAYVUI010000071.1:0-24108 GCA_964454745.1 uncultured Pirellulales bacterium
GCCCATAATCTTGGGTTCGAGGACATTGCCGATGGCCATCTGTACCGTACCGGGCAGCAGGACCGCCAAAACCACCATCAGCGGATTGCTGTAATGCGCAACGGCAATCGGGATCGGCAGCAGCGTCGCCACGATGGAACCGATGGACGGTATAAAATTGAGCAGAAATGCCAAAATGCCGAACACTGCGGCCAGCGGAAGCTTCATGATCGAAAGAGCCACCCACACGAAAAGCCCCGTCGCTGCCGAGACGGCCAGCTTGGTCAAAATATATCGCCGGACATCGTGATCGATATCCGCATACACTCCCTTGCGGATAATATAGGGATTTCGCCCGGCCAGCAGGAAAATCACGAAAATCGCCACGAACAAGAAGCTCGAAAAGAAGCCCATCACCGTTCCGAACATATTGGTAAACAGCTTGGGCACCTGGTTGCGTAAATCCTGGAGGATCTTGTCCCGCTCAAGCTTGATGCCCAGGTTGTCAAGCTCGTCAAAGCCCGAGCTGACCAAACCGACAAAACTGTCACTGTATTCCGCCGCCTTGCCCACCACCGTCTGCACAGCGGAAATCATCAGGATACAGACAACGATAATCACGATCAAAACGATAATCAGCGTCGTCCCCACCGCCAGGACACGCGGAAAACGCAGCTTTAGAACCTGAAAGTCCAGGATAGGAGATACAATCGAAACGACAAAAATCGCCAGGACAAACGGAATCAGAACCGTACGGGCGAAATAGAGAACAAAACCCAGCGCTACAATCGCCAGAACGATCAAAGACGAAACGATCAGCCAAAAATGTTCTCCACGAATTTTGGAAATTTTTTCCATATCACTCTGCCCCGATCTATAAATGCGGCTCATACCAGTACAACAGGGGGTACTATACACGAATTACTGGGCATGTGAAAGCTCGAATTTGCGGAGAAATGCAGAAGTCATCCCAAAAACGGCTTGGAAAGCGAAAAATCAGGAAAAAACGCGGCTGGGAAGGAAGCGGCTCAATATTTCGTCCAGTTTGTCCCGACAGATCGGTTTACTCAGGTAATCATCACACCCGGCTTCCAGGCACCGCTGGCGGTCCTGCTCCATGGCGTGGGCCGTCAGGGCAATAATCGGGACCCCCTGCGTTTGCTTAATGATTTCTGTTGCCTCAAAACCATTCATCCGGGGCATTTGAATATCCATCAGGATCAGGGCGTAATGATTCTGTTGACACATTTCAACCGCTTCAATCCCGTCATCAGCGATGTCCACCTCGAAGCCCTTGCGGGTAAGCAATGTATGGATCAGCACCTGGTTGGTGCGGGTATCTTCCACGACGAGAATCCGCCCGTTGTTTCCGGTTTGCTGGACGGACTCCTCTTTACCGGCCTCCTCGGCCTCAGGGGACCCGCCGGCTGGCTGCTCAGACATCTCATCCTGAGTGGATCGTTTCGGTTTGATTGGGATACTCAGTGTAAAAGTCGTTCCGCTGCCTTCCCGGCTGGTAATACAAAGCTGGCCGTAAAGTAGCTCGCAAAGCTGGCGTGTGATTGTCAAACCCAGACCGGTGCCTCCGTATTTACGGGTATGGCTGCCGTCCACCTGGGTAAACGCGTCATAAATCCTTGCCTGTTCCCTTTCCGGGATTCCAATACCCGTGTCCTCGATTTCAAAAGCGACACAGTCCGCGCTCCGGGGATCGAGCCCGCAGCGGATACGGACACAGCCTTGGTCCGTAAACTTGATCGCATTGTCAACCAGGTTCATCAGGCACTGCTGAAGGCGCATCCTGTCAGAGCAGACACGGTCGGGCAATTGAGGGTCGCATACGACCTGCAATTCAAGGCCCTTGGCCCGGGCGCGGCTTTCAACCAGGCCCGATATCTGTTCGAGAAATTCATGCGGATCAAACGGTACAAACTCCACATCGAGCTTGCCGGCCTCGATCTTGGAAAAATCGAGGATATCATTGACAATTTTGAGAAGGTTATCGCCGCTTTGACGAATCAGTTCTACGTATTCATATTGTTCAGGCTGGAGGGATTCCGCTGAAAGAATCTCACCAAAGCCGATGATCGAGTTAAGCGGTGTCCGAATCTCATGGCTGATATTTGCCAGAAATTCGCTCTTGTACCGGTTGGCCTGCTCGGCCTGGTGCGTCAACTGCTGGGCCAGGTCGATGGCGTTTTTCAGCTTCTGATTCGTCTCTTCCAACTGCCTGCGGTGCCGGTCGGCATCTTCCATAACACTCAAGGCCGCACTGCGGCTGGCAATCAGTTCCTCATTGGTGCACTTGAGGTCATGCTCACTGATCAGCAATTCCGCGAAGAAGGCTGAAAGCTTCCGCATAAAATCGATGATCGCGCTGACCTTGCCCTGGTCCAGCACAGGCACCTGTTCGAGTGCGGATAGATACGCTTCTTCATCAAATCCAAATTGATTCGCCTGCCTGCGGAAAACCTCACGGTCCGGCATGTTTCGCAGAAACTGCCCGACAAAAAGGTTCGCAATATGAGTGCCGTTGATAATGATCGGTGAACATAAATCAGTCAGGCCGTTTTTACAATCGTACATATTACAGGAATTTGCGGTCGTAAACTGCCCGCAAAGAATTGTATCACTTTCAATGCACCGCTTGCACGCATCGGGATGCTGCCGGTGAAAGTCCGTACAAATCTTCTGCCAGTTGCATTCAATCAGGACCTTGCCCTCCAGGTCGATCACTGCCGCGGCCACACCGGAAATTCCGCTGACCGTTTCAATCAGCGGCTCGATCCGCATGAACATCTCTTCAAACTCAACGCCATGAAACCCCCTTTTCGTCTCAGGGTCATTTGCGACAGGCTGTTGGGTTTGAGATTCCTGCGGTTCATCCATGCTGTGGGTATACTTCGCCCCCATGCCCATCTCACAGCTAAGCGCGTTGATCTCTTCCTTCAACTCAAGAATTCGCTTCTCCCGACCGAGCATCGCACGGTTAAACCGCTCCAGGTCCAGGTTGCTCTTTTCCAGTTCAAAGGTCACCGCCTCGGCCTGCTGCTTGGCGGCCAGAAGGCTCTCCTCAACATTCGACCTTTGCTTGATCTCACGGTTGAGCCGGTCAATAGAGGTCGTCTTATTCTGCAGTTGCTCTGTCATCCGGTTAAACGAATCAGTCAAAACCCCGATCTCGTCTTCACGGTCTACCGTAAGCTGAACACCGAACTGACCATTGGAAACCCGCTTGACCGCCTCGGCCAGTTTCTGGATCGGGCGGGTAATGCTTCGCGAAATCAGCACACAAACACACGTCGCGATGATAAGCCCCAAAAGTGTCAGACCGGTACTGACCGAGGTAATATGCCGACCAATCTCGTTGATCAGGGTCAAATCCTCATTGTGGCTCTCAAGGGCCGAGCGAAGAATGTCCCTGCTGATCGCAGTAAGCAAAACACCCCAGAGAATAAAAAGCAGCAAAAAGGAAACCGATATCTTGCTGGCCAAAGATGTTTTCCTCGTCAATTTACTCATCCGGAACTCTCATTTCAGGTTATCAGGGTATATCCAACAAAAAAGGTTAATATCGCCGCAAACATCCCGCAGACCGCCACAAACAGTGCCTTGGCTCCTTCGTCACTAAGCAGCAGCTTCGCGTCCGCGTTGAGCCCAAGGGCCGCCATCGCAATCGACCACGAAATCCGGTAAGCAGGATTGAGAAAACGAACCAGCGACTGCGAATAAAACATCGGCATACGAATACAAATCAACGTGCCAAGCAGCCCCGCACCGACAAACAGCCACAGGACCCAGGGGATATAAAATTTACCGCGGACAAAACTGGCAAACAGCGGTATCGCAACCAACAGCCCAAGATAGCGAAATGTCTTGACCGAAAGCGCCTGGGCCAGTACATCTTCAGGCAGAGCTGTTTCCAGCAGAAACGGAGGGCTCGAAGCCGCCGACTTGACAAAACCGGTCATCTGCAAAACCGAGCCGGAAAGAATCCCGTACGTCTCATTGACCAGGTTAAACGTCGTCGCCAGGAACGGAAGCCCGACAAAAAGCCCCACCAAAGAAGCCACCACCACCGCCAGCAGCGAAATGGAAACATCATCCGCTTTTCCATTAACCGCCGGGGCCGCAATCGCGATAGCGGAACCTCCGCAAATCGCCGACCCGGTCGCTGTCAGGCACATGATTTCGCGTTTTTGCCTCAGACGCTTGCCCAGCAGGAAGATCACACCGAAATAGACCGAAATCACCGCGACGGCCAGGATCATAAACTTTGGATCGACCTGCGTATAATTCATGAAATTAAGGTTCTTCATTCCATAAAAGAATATCCCCACCGGGACGCACAAAGTCCAGGTCATTTGCAGGGACCGCTCAAGCGAATTGGAAAGCGGCAGCCCCAGTCGTACACCAATACCCAAAATCAGCGCCGCAACCAGCGGGTCCGCAATCCCGACATGCAGCATCGAACACCCGATGTATGCACTGACTCCGAGGAAAATCGTCAATGAAAGCCCGATAAACGTAAAATCTCGATCAGAATATGTATGCCGGTTCCATTTCATATTTACGGTTTTCTATCTTTATTGGTTACCCAATTAACTGTATCGGCCTTTCCGCGAAAGGGGCTTACGTAATTGCACAAAAAGCCGCCATGGCCGTATCTTGTTTATTCGTCTGCGGTTATGCAGTTTGGCTTCCGATAACCCGCCAACAATTTCCTCACACACACCGCCTGGCCTGATGCAGCGTGATTTCACCCTTGAAGTTTCCCCCCGCGGACTCTATGATAACTGTCGTGTTTTGTCGCTGTGGATTCAATACCGCGTTCAATCAATGAAGGGAATCAGATATGAAACAGCTTAGCCGACGCGAATTCATACAGAAAGCCTCCTTTGCCTCCCTGTCCCTGGCCGCTCTTGGCGGATGTATGGAGCAAAGAGCGAATTCGTCCAAACGACCCAATGTAATCATTTTGCTGACCGACGACCAGGGCTACGGCGATATGAGCTGTCACGGCAACCCGCACCTTACAACCCCGGCTATTGACAGCTTTGCCCAACAGAGTACGGAAATGGACCAGTTTTATGTCTGTCCGGTCTGTGCCCCCACCCGCGCTAGCCTGATGACCGGCCGATACAATTATCGGACCGGGGCAATCGACACCTACGTCGGCCGGGCGATGATGTATAACGATGAAATCACGCTGGCCGAGGTCCTCAAACGCAGCGGCTACCAGACCGGCATCTTCGGCAAATGGCACCTCGGCGACAATTATCCCCTTCGACCCCAGGAACAGGGATTCGACGAAGTCCTGGTCCACCGCGGCGGCGGCATAGGCCAGCCCTCCGACCCGCCCGGAAACCACTACCAAGACCCGATCCTGCTGCACAACGGCAAAGATGAACAATTCAGCGGCTACTGCATGGACATTTACACGGACCACACGATCCGGTACATCCGTAAAAACAAGAACCGCCCGTTCTTTATCTACCTGGCCACCAATACCCCGCATACCCCCCTCGAAGTACCCGATGAATATGCAAAGCCCTTTCGTGAGATGGGCCTGCATGATGAAACCGCCCGCACGTACGGAATGATCAAAAACATCGACGACAATTTCGGCCGGATCCTCGATGAACTCAAAAAACAGGACCTCGAAGAAGATACGATCGTCATCTTCCTGACCGATAACGGCTCGATCCCGGAACCAACGCATAAAGACAACGAAAGACACACCGCCGGCCTTCGCGGCTGGAAGGGCTCCGTCTACGAGAACGGGATCCGGGTACCCTGCTTTCTCCGCTGGCCCGGCAAATTCCGCGCAGGGCTTAAAGTAAAGAACATTGCCGCTCATATCGATATCATGCCCACGCTGCTCGAGGCTTGCTCGATCCCAAAAGATGGCCTCAATCCCATGGACGGCCGCAACCTGATCCCCCTGCTGACCGGTTCGCGGATTGCATGGCCGGATCGGCACCTGGTACTCCAGTGGCACCGCGGGGATGTACCCGAGCCCAACCGGGCCTTTGCCATCCGCAACCAGCGGTACAAACTGCTCCAGGCCAAAGGCGCCGGGGCGGACGTACCCGTCAGCCAGTATGAATTCGAGCTGTATGATATCCGGAACGACCCCTCGGAACGTGATAATCTCGCGTCGCAACATCCCGAAATTGTCAAGAAAATGCTCGCCGAGTACCTCGACTGGTTCGAGGATGTCTCCAAAACCCGCGGCTACGCCCCGCCGAATATCTACGTGGGCACAAAGCACGAAAACCCGGTCATCCTCACTCGCCAGGACTGGCGCGGCGCAAACAACTGGACCGACGACGACCACGGCTACTGGTACATCGATGTACGCAAGGCCGGGCGGTACGATATCAAGACGATCTTCCCCCCGCGAAATCAGCAGGCAATGCTGCACCTGAAAGTCGCCGGGCAGTACCTCAGCCAGCCGATCCAGCCGGGGCAAAAGCAGCACGTCTTTGAAAACCTGGCTTTGCCCGCCGGGGAAACCACTCTCGATGCGTACCTGGTGGTGGATAATCAGGAAAAGGGCATGTCGTATGTCTATGTGGAACGTTTGTAGAGCTGAAAGGACAACAGGATGAAATTTTGCACATTGATTTCAGTATTCATCGTATTGGCCGTACTTCCAGTCCTCGCAGGCGAGAAACCCGGCACAAAGCAAGACCTGCCCTGGGACATTGAAAAACTGTACAAGGCACCGGCTTTCCAGTTGACAGATATGTATCAAAAACCCGGCGTGACCACCCTGTTCTACGACGGACTGAAATACGAAGGCAAACCCACCCGGGTATTTGCTTATTACGGCGAACCGGAAATCAAAACCGGGCAGAAAGTACCCGCAATGGTCCTCGTCCACGGAGGCGGCGGCACCGCCTTCGATGAATGGGTACGGCTCTGGAACGCCAAAGGATACGCCGCCATCGCCATGGACCTCGAGGGGCAGTATCCCACACCGAGAGACCCCAAACTTGGCCGGCAAAAACACCCCCGGTACGGACCGAGAAATATGCAGTACGGTGATGTAAGCAAACCGTTAACGGACCAGTGGATGTACCATGCCGTCGCGGATGTGATCCTGGCCAATTCCCTCCTGCGTTCATTTGATAATATCGACCCCGAGCGCATCGGCGTAACGGGCATCTCCTGGGGCGGGGTCATCTCCTCCAATGTCGTCGGCCTGGATAACCGCTTTGCCTTTGCCGCAATCGTGTACGGCTGCGGTTACCTGCATGAATCCCGGAACCATTTCCAGGCGGCCTATGAACGCATGACCCCGGAAAACCGCAATAGGACCATTGCCTTTCTCGACGGCTCCTCGCACCTGGACAACTCCAAAATGCCGATCCTCTGGATCAACGGGATCAACGACAACCACTTTTATCCCCCGATCTTCCAGGCTTCCTATGAACACACCACGGACCACGCCTGGCTCCTGATGAAGGTGGGCCTGGGCCACAGCCACCCCCACGGCTGGGACATCCCCGAAATCTACACCTTTGCGGACATGGTGATTCACAGAGACACTCGCCCTTTCAAGATCGCCGATTCCGGCAGCAAGGCATCCACCGCATGGGCAATCGTTTCCCCCGGTGCCGCAATGAAATCCGCCGAGCTAAACTGGACCTCTGACCCCGCCAACTGGCCGCAGAAAAAATGGGAAACAATTCCCGCAAAAATAGATGCGAAAAATCGCAAAGTCACGGCAAATATCCCGCAAACTGCCCTCGCCTGCTATTTCAACATCACCGACGAAAATGAGATGACGGTCAGCTCGACCTTCATCACCGGCAGAGACCACGAACCGGAAAAATAGTTGCTTCCTCTTTTTTGTTTTTTGTATTTTGTATTTTGCAATACTGAGAATTATAGACTAAACGACGCAATATGATATGCACGAAGAAAGCTGTCATCTAAATGCAGGGAGTTTTGTCATGGGCAAATTCTATCTTATAACAACCGCAGTCCTGATCTTTTTTGCTTCCGCTTCTCTCGCGGATTTTTACATCAGCCCTGACGGCAGCGACACCAATCCGGGCACTCAGGCCCGGCCCTTCCAAACACTGAACCAGGCCCGGCTGGCCGTGCGTGAAGTAAACTCCGACATGAAGGAAGACATCGTGGTCTTTATTGCACCGGGGGAGTATTTCTTTGACGAGCCTGTTGTTTTCACCACCGCTGACTCGGGGACCAACGGTTATAAGGTTCTCTACCGCAACCAGGGCCAGATCGGCAGTGCCCGTTTTGTCGGCGGCAGGCAAATCAAGGGCTTCAAACGCGTTGGGAATGCCTGGCAGGTCGATGTCGGCAAAAACACTTTCCATACACTCTACCAAAACCATAAGCGACTTCACAAGGCCCGTTATCCGAATTACATTCACAATGAACAGTTTCCCACGGCACACGCCCCGTATTTCGTTTCGGTGACAGGATCGCCGCTGTCGAAGCCGCCGGTTCCCAGTTGGCTTACATATAACCCCGCCGAAGTGGACCTGGAAGGTATTGACGTGGGCCAAATGAAAATCAACATCTTTCCCTGGGGCAAATGCAACTGGCATCGCTGGAACTGCGCCGTCACCGGGATTGATACCGCAAACCACAAGATTACTTTCGACAACATGAATGACGGCACACAAATCGAGGACCGCGCCCGCTTCTACCTTGAAGACCATGAAACCTTTCTCGATGACCCCGGGGAATTCTATCTTGATCCGGAAACGGGCAGACTCTGCCTGATTCCTTATCCTGGCGAACAATCGAATCCAGATCGCCTCAATATCGTCATGCCCCTCACTCACGATATCATCCGGCTGGCCGGCGATTCCATTCAAAATCCAATCCATGACATTACCTTTGAAGGCCTGGCCCTGGAATACACCGACGGTGTTTCTCCGCTTCGATTCTGGTGGCAGCTTGCCTGGGGACGCAATGACCATGCCCTGATCTGGATGAACAATGCCGCCAAAATCGAAATCCGCAACTGCCATCTGAAAAACTCCGGCCGCCACGGTATTATGATGGCCGGTGGCAATAACAACAACAAGGTATACGGCTGCTGGGTAGAGCAAATGGGAATCAATGGAATTGCCATGTCCAACTTCGCAACGAAAGATGCGAAAAATGAAACCGTAACCCACAACATTATTTCCAACTGCAAAGTCCATGACATCGGCCAATTGGGCCTTTATGCTTCCTGTACAACGATCATGGGAGGAAGCTACAATGAAATTTCATACTGTGAACTCTTCAACTCGCCCCGTTACGCAAATACCATGCGGGGCAATATCACCGCGAAGAATACCCGCGGAGCCGAAGCACGCGAAAACCCAAAGGCTTCCAAATCGACCGACAATCAATTCAAATATCTGCGTATTTATGATTGCGGCCAGGATTCCGGGGATATGGGCGCAATTCACAGTTGCCAGGTAAACCTTGAAGGCGGCGAGTATATCAACCAGTACGAGCAGATCACAATTGACAACACCCGCGCGGTCGAGGGCATGAACGATATTCCGCCCGATGGTATATTTCTCGACTGGCCCGGCATGACAATGCACCAGCGGTTTAAAGATTTCCATATCGTCAATTCACAGGGCCAGCAATTCCGCTCCAACGGCCACGCCAATGCCGCTTCCGCGGTTACCGAGAATGTAAGCTGGAAACCCGGTTTCGATGGATCCCGCATGCAATATGAAAAGATCGGTCTCAAAGATGATTTCCCCAAAGTATACGGCGAAAGAGAACGCAAAACCGCCCCGGGAATGGTTGAAAACTTCAAAGCGGAAGCGATCAGTGATACGGCCATAAAACTAACCTGGCAACCCCCTGCCGAAAATAAAAATCAACAATTGGTCTATACCATTTACCGAAACGATATGCCCTGGCAAACCACGGAGAAAACGGCTTTGGTGAATCACAATTTAACGGAACTGCAATCCTGCAATTATCGCATATCAGCGCAAAACGGACCCTTGGGGCCGTTGGGCAAGCTTAGCCAATCGATTACCGCTACGACTTTACCTGACACCACACCACCTGAGATTGCCGCCGCCTTTACAGTGCAGGGACAGAAAGCGATCATTGCCTCCTTTACGGAACCTGTTGAAAAAACCAGTGCACAAAACCTCAGCAACTATCGTATCAATGCTGACGCGCGTATCGTTGATATAAAATACGATACAGCTGCCCCACAACGGATTACCTTGACGCTTGATAAAGCGTTACCCGAAAATCAAAAATTTACTTTAACCGCTCGAAAAATTAAAGATATGGCCGCCCATCCTAACACCATGGCAGGCAGATCCTCTAAGACTTTCACCACGCTGTCACTTACAGCCTATTACCCAATGGATGAAACCCAGGGCCAAATCGTTCATGATATCAGCGGCAATGAGAATAAAGGCAAAATCGTTGGCAATTGTGATTGGCTGCCAAACAAAGGGATCATCGGCGGTGCCCTCAAATTGGATGGGGTTTCCGGCTATGCGGTTTGTTCCGAAAAGGCCAACCTGGGCCCGGGCGATTTCACCATTGCTGCCTGGATCAACAGGAATGCCCAGGATACAAACATTTTCCTCTCAAAGGGCAACGGCTTCGGTTCCAATCAGCAATGGTCGCTTGGCTGGGCGTATCCGGTGGGAAGCGGAAGTGTTTCAATGAGATATAATGGACAATACTGGGCAACGGCCGAAAAATCCGTACCGAAGGGAATATGGACGCATATCGCCTTTGTCCGCAAAGGAAAAATCGGTCATACGTATGTAAACGGCAAACGCAGTGGTGATCCTCACAATCTCTCCAAAATGGGCGAGCTGGTCAATGACAGGCCTTTGCTCATTGGCCGGCGCGAGCACGAACCGTCCCCGGCCATGTTTTCGGGCATGATTGATGACATCAGAATTTACAACCAGGCCCTGGACCCTGCCCAGATCCTCGCCCTGGCCCAGAGAGATGCTGAAAAATAACAAGGTTTCGCAGCTGCGTTATCCCTTTTTCCACTTCTTGTATTCCGCAATGCTGTCAATCAGCGGCTGCTGGTCCACAATCGGCCCCTCAAGGATCGGATCACCCTCTTTCTCCAGCCACGTAAACATCTTCGCCTTCATATTTTCCAAAGCCTCCGCGTGTTTTTTGTCCATGGCAAGGCTCTTCTTGCAGTCCGGATCGGCCTTGAGATCGTAAAGCTGGATAACATTCGGGCGGAAGATATCCCGGAAATGAAACGAGAATCTGTGTGTTTCAGTTTCGATGGTGTACTTGTAACTTGGCTCCTTTGTTTTCGCGACCACATCAGTCAGGTCCGCGTTCCAGTTACCCTGGTTGGCCCGGTATTCCTCGCGGAACACCTTGTGGAACGGATGATCGATATCGCCGCGCAGAACCGGCACTTCGCTCTGTTCGAGATGCCGCCAGAGCCGGTCGTCCAGTTCCTTCTGGACCTTCACATACTCAGGATTCCCGGCCAGGTCATGCTGCTCATAAGGATCATTTTCAAGGTCATACAACTCAACCAGTGGACGAGCGCAACCTTCCCGCAATCTTACGAAATTGAACGAATTGGCCATAAAATTACGGATGTACTTGTATTTTTGCGTCCGGATCCCAAAATTCCAGCCGTACACATAGCTGGTAAACAGGTGATCCCGGGTCGGCTTATGCTTTTTCTCAGGCTCACGCAGCAGCCGGGCAAAGCTTACGCCATCCATCTTATGCGGCACCCGGATACCCGTCATTTCGGTAATTGTAGGCAAAAAATCGATGTTACTCAGCATCTGATCGACCTTGATCCCGCCGGTCAGCCCCCCTCCCGGCCAACGCATAATAAACGCCACATGCGTACCCGCGTCCAGCAGCGTCCACTTCGCCCGCGGAAATTCCGGCCCGTGCTCGGTATTATAGAGCAGAATCGTATTTTCCTCGTGCCCGCTCTGTACCAGGGCCTCGCGAACCACCTTAATGCACTTATCCAAATCCCTTGCCGACGCCTGGAAACCAGCCAGGTGCTCATTAAATTCCGCATCATCATTCGGGTACAGCGTATAAGGCGGCACCCACGTCCCTTTGCTGAAATCTGGCTTTTTGTCCTGCCAGAGAAACGGCGTATGCGTCTCATGAAAACCGATTTGCACATAAAACGGCTGCTGTTTGGCCTTTTCCGTCTTCAAAAAAGCTGCAGCGTCCTGTGCCACTTCCCATGCTTTCTTTGAGGTCATCATTTTCCGAGTCCAGTCGTCGGGTATCGGCTTCGGCAAAGGCTTATGCATCGGGTGCATTTCATCGAAACCGAGCTTGTCGTTAAACCGAGTCTCATGATTGTGCCCAAACAGGGCCGTGTAATAGCCATTGCCTTTTAAAACATGCGAAAGATGCTCGGTAATATCGCCAAGTTCATATTCCCAGCCATTCCCTGCCAGGCCCAACAGGCCGTTGTTTTCCGGGTACCGCCCGGTCAGCAGCGATCCCCGGCTGGGCGAACACATCGGGCTCGCAGAGAACATATTATTGAATAACACCCCATCCTCGGCCAGGGCGTCAATATTGGGGGTATGCACGCTCGGAACGCCGTAACAGCCCAAATGCGTACCCGTATCATGCGAGGTAATAATCACAATGTTGGGCTTTCGCTGACGGGTATCTGTTGAGACAGCTAAATCCTTTGCCTGTCCGAGGATCGGAAAGGCCCCCAATGCCAGCGACGACTTTGCCAGAAAGTCTCTTCTTGTGTACTTCACGCATACCTCCCGGATTGATTTCGTTTAACTTTTCGCCGTATCATATTATCCACTATACACAAAGTAGCGAAATATTAAAACCGATCAACCCCAATATGCGCATTTACCTCCCTCATTTGCGTAAAAACCAACATTTCCGACAAACATTACCCCATAAACACTTATCTCCTCAGAAAAAACATAATCAAGTTTTAAAAATGAGAATTACTGAGGCAATAGCCCCAATATACCCACAAAAGGCTTGACTTTTCGAACTTTTTTTGCTATAAATGTTATATCTATTCATTGGCTTTTAATGCTCAATTGCAGTGGAACATTAATTCCTATTTTCGGAGTTTCGTGATGAAAAGAATTTTTGCAGGGCCTGTGTTTATCAGCGGTTTTCTCATCCTTTTGATCGCCGCAAACACTTCTTTTGCCCAAACCCTGACCTGGAACGGCTATACCAGCTCCGACTGGAGCGACTACCACAACTGGTCGACATGGGCCATACCCGCTGACGGCGACAAGATTTTCATCCATACCGCGGGCAGTTACAATCCCATCGCCGACAACATCGGCTACCTCGAGGTTAACCAGATTAATGTACGCTACAAAACGCTTACACTTCGCGGCAATACCCACATCACAAACCTCGCCAGTGTCCGCAACTTTCAAATATCTGATAACGGCGTTATTACTATTGAAGCCGGTGCCACCGCCGAGCATACCCGCTGGACACGCATCGGGGCAGGGTCACCTGGCATAATGAATGTGTTAGGCACCTATTTAAGCGGAACCGAGCGTATTGACATCGGTTTTGACGGTTTATCCGCCGCCGGTTCAATGCTGAATATTTATGAAGGCGGACTCTTCCAATCGGACGGCGGTGATGTCTTTAACATTTATGACGGCTCCATGATCAACATCTATGGCGGTACGTTAAAAAAGTACGGCAATTATATTGATTCAGAAGATCATTTGAATTTTGGCGATTTGATTGCACAAAATAAGATTCTATTTCCAACCCCGGGTTCCTCCTATACATTAGAGTACAAAGCAGATGGATACACTTACCTGACGGTTACAGTAACTTCAAAGGCCGCGATGGAAATCCCCACGGACGGCAGCTCCAATGTCGGCCCGGATATCAAACTCGAATGGCAAAGCGGACAGGGCGCAGCAAGCCATGATGTCTATTTTGGCACGGATTACAATCTCGTCAGTTCCGCCACGACAAACGACCCCGAATACAAGGGAAACAAACCATTGGGAGAGGAATTCTACCAGGGCACCGCGCTGCTCGCTTCCGGGCAAACCTATTACTGGAGAATTGACGAAATCCCCGCCAACGGTTCACCAGTGACCGGCGACATCTGGAGCTTTACCGTTGGAGATGGCCAGGCAGGCAATCCTTCACCTGAAAACGGCCAGACATCCGTTACCAACGAGGTCGACCTTCAATGGGATTCCGGGATCGATACCGGCACGCATGACATTTACATCGGGACCAACTACAATGATGTCCTAAACGCCACAACCGTCTCTCCTGAATACGTGGACAATACCCCGGGCACATCTTACCTTGTCAACCTCAACGGCGGCACCACCTACTTCTGGCGAATTGACTGCGTAGATGCCCTGGGAACCTTTACAGGCGATGTATGGCAGTTTACGACGGAAGAAGGAAGAGATTTTGCGATTGACACTTTTGATGACTACACCGACACCGCGGACCTTCAAAACACCTGGACCGTGGCAGGCGGCGCAACGATTGCTCTCGAAACCAACCGAGAGCTTTACACGTATCGCTATTCCGGCCTCCGTCTGGATTACTCCAATATCACCGCACCCTGGTTTTCACAAGTTGTCAAAACCTATCCGGTCGGCCTGAATCTGACAACCGGAGGCGTCGAGTCGATCGTCCTCTACTACCTCGGCGACCCCAATATCGACGGCCTCTATGTCACTCTTGACGATGGAACAAACTCTTCCAGCCAACACATCACCGATACGGCCCGCCTTGGGTCTCCGCAATGGCAGGAACTCAACTTCGACATCAGCGGTTTTACCGGGGTAAACCTTACCGACATCCGGGAATTTTCCATAGGGATTATTTCACAAAGTGCCCCCCCCGGAGGCAGCTGCTCGGTTTATATTGACGAAATCGCCGCGTTCCCCAGACGCTGCACTCTCGCAAACGCTCATCCTGCCGACCTGGACGGCGATTGCCAAATCGGCCCGGCGGAATTACAGTGGGTCATGGACCACTGGCTCAGCCAGCAATACACACAAACCGCCGCAGACCCCGGAACAAACGGCCTCATCGCCTACTACAACTTTAACGAAACTTCCGGTGCGACATTAAACGACAGCTCGGCCAACAGCCATAACGGAACGGTCGATCCGGCAGGCTCGAATAACTGGGACGCCGCAGGTTACATGGGCGGATGCCTGGATTTTGACGGCACGTTTGGCGTAACCCTGCCCGGAAACACATTCGACACCGTCAGTGACGCGGTCACTGTTTCCGTCTGGATTAATGCGGATGAAAACGAGCAGCCCGGCAAACCGGGACTCGCCGAGATGGGAGCTGGAGAGCTTCCCGCAGGCACAGCCTCAAGCTGCCAATGGGACACCACCCAGTATATGACTGAACAGACCAGCGATTTTGCCGGCTCCTGGCACCATTGGGCGTTCGTCAAAGACACTTTAGCCGGCACGATGCGAATTTACAAAGACGGCATCCTCGTTTCGCAAAACACCACCGCCGCAACGACGATCGACAACAGTTCCTTAACCCGCATCGGATCAGCCCCGGACGGCACCCGCGGATTTTTCCGCGGAAAAATGGACGAGATGCGGATTTTCAACATGGCTTTGCCCCACTCGAATATCGCTTACCTGGCCGGCCTAAGCCAGGTGGATCAGCCGATTGCCCCGGCCCTGTCCCCCGTCGATCCGGTTCAGGACGGGACCATTAACCTGAAGGATTTTGCGACCATTGCCTCGGATTGGACCGAACAGGTACTCTGGCCGTAACCGACTTTCACTGTAGAACAAAACGCTTTTCTTAACATATCAGTAAGGAAAACAGAATGAATAGACGCGACTTTTTGAAAATGACCCTCACAGCAGGAGCCGGCTCCTCAATGATTGCACAAACCGCGAAAGCCGGTTACATCCTTGGCAATGACTCCCTCAATTGCCGTCTGGGCCCCAGGCGTGCGAACCAGTTCCCGCAACTGGACCGCGTGGGGGACAATTTCTCATTTGTCCTGGTCGCCGATCCACAGCTCAATGCCACTACAACCATGGGAACCGTAGGCGGCACAAGCTCCGTTAGATACGATGAAATGATTCATGAAATGAACACCATGCCGCGAAGGCCCTCCTTTGCCATCCTCGACGGCGACCTCGTAGGCTCACCCACCGACCTTGCCTCCTGGGACAATTTCATGGACAGCACCCTTTCGATGAACTTCCTGCCTATCCTGGTCTACGGCAACCACGACGGCAACTCATCGACCGGCTATTACAGCCGATTCCAGGACAAGCAGCAAGAGTGCAACGGCACACGCGACTATCTCTTCAGCTTCAATTGCGGCAAATGGCATTTCGTCGCCTTCCCCTGTGATGTCCCCATTGGCACCCAGGATGAAATCGACATGATCAACTGGCTCGACCAGGACCTCTACGAAAACCGCAACCGGCCGACCATGTTCTTCCAGCACGAACACTTAATGCCCCAGGGCCTCACCCAGCTCGAATGGTACACCTACAACCGCCCGTTTCGCGTGAACATTCTCAACACCCTTGCCAAATACGGCAATGTAAAATACTCCGTCTGCGGACACGTTCATAACGGGATCAAGGCCAGCGTAAAAACCGCCTGGACCTGGAAAGGCATCAACTTCATCACCGCCCCGACCTGCACATCCAGCCGCCCCTTCGGAACCGATGAAGAGTACCCCGAGTTTGTGGAAGGCCTCGACCCCAACGGCGACGGATCAGGCTACTTTACCGGCGGCGGCTATTACATGCTCTTTGACGTCCACGGCGAAGAGGTCACCGTCAAAGGTCGCCTCGCGAACGTGCCCGACGAATATATCTACGAAAAAAGCTTCACACAATACACCGACAACGAACCGTTCTGGTTTAAATCCATCTGGGGATATACCCCCACCGCAACCCTGCAAAACGGCTCGTTTGAAAACGGCCTGGACGGCTGGATGATGCCGCACAAATACGTCGGCGAGAATCCGGAAACCCAGATGTACACATGGCAGATCGATTCGTCCCGCAGCAGGGACGGCGGAAAAAGCCTTTACATGCGAACCCGGCACGGCGGCCTGCCCTGGGCACAGGTCGAAATCCTGCCGGTGTATCAACTGGTTCAGGCCCCGTCCAGCCCGCTGCTCAAATTCAGCTATTTCCGTGACAAGGCCGGCTCCGGCGGCGGCTGTTATGTACGCATCTACGCCTGCAGCAATACCGAAATGAAGCACATGTTCCTGCTCGACTGGGGGGCCAGCGACGCCGATAAAAGGGAGAACCGAAACGCCTCACGCAACGGAGCTTACGATATCGACCTCAAAGGCAACGGCACACGCGGCCCGGCCGACTGGTATATCGACCTGGGCAACGCCCAGCAGGCGATGTTCTGGACGCTTCCCGATACCCTCAATGCCTGGCAGGATGTCACCCTGAACATGCAGCAGGTCTACGACGCAAGAAAAGGCAGCGGCGCCTGGGCGAATCTGGGCGTAACCAAACTCTACATTACCGCCCTCTGCTGGACCCATGACGGCGTTGGATACCAAAACGACTGCTGGTTCGACGCGTTTTCACTGACCCAGGCAGCCGGGGAAACATCAAACGTTAACGGCGCGGCTTTAAACACCAGCAGCAGCGTCTACAATACGCTATACGGCCTGAATTACCACTGATTTGGTATTTAACCTTAAACAGTCTACCGTAGTGTATAGTCCAAAAACTGTACCAATCTCTGCACGAAAACTGACACAAAATCTGCAAATACGGATTACGCAGGTAGACATTCCAAGTCACACCCTGACAGTAAATCAGCGGAAAAAAACACCGATACGAACACACCAAATAGCAAACGTAACCGCAACAAAGAAAAGGCTTTAGGCAGGATATGTCAGTTGGATTCAGGGGATGTCAAAGAAGAAAAACGGAGAGGGCGGGATTCGAACCCGCGGTACAAGCGAATACTCGTACGACGGTTTAGCAAACCGTTGCCTTAAGCCGCTCGGCCACCTCTCCATAAAAAATACACCAAAATTTTACAAACCACGAATATACCCCCATTTTCACCCCAGTCAAGCAAGAAATCCACCCCTCCGCCAAAAATCTACCCCCGCGAGTACCGCTTGGACAAACTGACCACAAACAGCGCCATCAGACACGCCCCGCTCAAAGCCTCCACCATCGCCACACTTGTCGTAAGTCCATGCCCACGCGTAGGATACAAATCCCCAAAACCCAGCGTCGTAAACGTAATCGTACTGAAATACAGCCCCTCGAGCACCGTCAATCCCCCCGTCTGCACCTCGTTTCCATAAGAAATCCTCGCCAGCGGCGAACTGAAAAACAACCCGCAAAGCACGATAATCAAAGCACTTGCAACCAGCACCCGGATCGGCCGCTCCCCGTAGCCAAACAGCATCTTGCCGAAAACCAGCTCCGGCAGCAGCTTAACCCCGCCAATCGCACGCCACACCCGCCCCGCAGGGCTGAGCCGCTCATAGTTCACACCCCGAAACCGCTTCCACAAATGCGCACAACGCTCACGGTAAAAACTCTCCCCCGCAAGCTGGTAATACCCCCCCTCCTGCGAGGCCTGCTTGATAAACCGCCAGAACGTCTCATCATCCCCGTACGTCTTCCGGGCAAATCGCACAGAATCGTACACCGGCACCGACTTGCTCCGCGAATACACACCCGAAAAGTCCGTCCGACCCAGAAACTGCACCCGCGTAAAATTGCCGCCCTTGGCAAAGCTCGTATTCGTAAACCGCGCCTCATGCCGAAAAACCGCATCCGTAAAAAGCCCGTACCCCTCAAAACCAACCGTACGCATCATCGCCATCTTCTCAAATACCGTATTGCGAAAACAGCACACCCGGCTAAACGTACACCCGTCATAACTGGCATTGCCCTCGTACCGGGCATTAGTAAACCGCGTCTGGCCCCGGAATGTCGAAGAATTAAAATGCACATCCGAGCCGAACACTACTGAAACTTCCTTCGGGCTCTCCCACGGAGGGGCAAACACCACATCATCTTCAAACACACAGTCATTAAACATCAAAGGCATATCGATCCGGATCACCACAGTAGTCCCCTCGTGGCCAATGTCCAGACCCGAAAGATCAAACTGCTCGCTCTTGATAAACAGCCGATTCAAATCCAGGCTCCCGCTGATCACACACCGGCTCAGCAGAATCTCCTCACCCTTGAGAATCTCTTCGATCACTTCCGTCGCTGAAAGCCTCTGATTTTCACGCTGAAACGCCATATCCCTGCACCATTACTCCGGCTGCTCGATCAGCAATTCAAGTATATCCTCACGACTCGGAAGCGTATCAACGCCCCCGATCCGGCTGCTCGAAAGTGCCCCCGCCGCCGCCGCAAAACGAACCGCCCGATCAATCGAATCCCCCGTCCCCAGTGCCGCCGCCAGCGCGCCTGCAAACGCGTCTCCGCAGCAGCTTCGGTCCACACGGTTGACTTCGAATCCCTTGATATGACATGCCTCATCTTTATTGGCCACAAACGTCCCCCGCGCACCGAGCTTAATCACCACACACTCGATCCCCGCCGCTGCCAGCTCGGAACCCAGCCGCTTTAATTTATGAACATGCCCGGCATTGATCTCGTGCGATTCCATCGAACGGTCAAAATCCGGGATCAGAACATCCACAAGGTAAAACTCCTTATCCAACTGAAGATCAGCAACCCCCATGCCCGCCAGGACATCCATCTCCCGTTCAAGAATCACAAGCTTGTTGTACAGCTTTGCCGATTTGATGGCCGCCTTGACGACATCTTTCGGAAGGCTCCCGTGGATATGAACTACATCCGCCTGGGAAATAATCTGCTCCGTCCCCGCATAATTCAGATCGTCCACGCTCAGCGCCCGGTTCGCTCCGGGGCAAATGCACGATGTGTTTTCACCAATCCGGTCAACAAACGTCACCGAAGCCCCCGTACTTATCGCGTTGGCAATATACACACCGTCAGTCAGCACGTCTGCCTGCCGAAGCCGATGCATCACGATACGGCCAAGCGGGTCATCACCGACCTTGCTGATCAGGGAAGAGCTGCAACCAAGAAAAGCCGCCTGGATCGCACGAACCGCCCCGGCACCCGCAGCCGAACACGAAAAACGACTGCCCTCGATAATTTCTCCCTGTCCCGGAAAACTCTCACAGAGTACACACATCTCCACAAAACAAGGCCCGATGGTAACCACATTCGGCGTTCTGCCAGCCATTCAATCCCTTTCGTATGTTATCGGACGCGTCTATCAGTATAGAAACTCTCTTATGCAAGTGCACTCATTTTTTATCGGTGGATTTGACGGGAATATCAAATAAACGGACATGAAAAAGGTATATTTCCCTGCACCGCCATCAGCTTCGAACAAAAGAGTCCTTGAAAACTCCGAAAATCAAAACCGCAAAAAGAACCACCGCGCTGACATATTGCCAGGCCGACACACTCATTTCGTGCATGTGCTCGGTAATCACCGCTGAAAGATTCGGAAAAAGCCAGTTTAAAATCAGCCCCGAACCAATCGCACAAAAAACCACAACCGCAAGGTAGATAACCGCGGTTTTGCGTCCCATAATTTTTGAAATCGTCAAGACCGCCACTGCATTGGTCGCCGGACCGGTCATCAAAAACACCATCACCGCACCCGGCGAAAGCCCCTTGGCGATCAAAGCCGCCGCAATCGGAACCGACGCCGTTGAACAGACATACATCGGAATTCCCACAAAAAGCATCAAAAGCATCATCCAAGCTCCAGACCCCAGACGCTCAGACCATACCGAGAAAAAATCCTCCGGAACAAAAACCGAGATCACACCGGCAACCAAAAGTCCGATAAGCATCGCCGCCCCGACATCTTCAGGCAGCGTCACAAAACCATGATGCAAAATCCGGGCAAACCGGCTCTTCTTCTCTGGGTTCGAATTCTCCTCTGACCCGCTTTTATCGCAATCCTGACAATCTTCATCTTTCTCATGCTCGTCCCCGTTTCCGTCGCTTTCAGCTCGATCCTTGTATCCTGCAAACAAATCTACCGCCGTACCCCCCAGGACACCGGTTACCAAAGCCACAATCGGGCGATAAATCGCCATCACCCACCCCAGCAGGCTATACGTAACCAGCATACTGTCCACACCGGTCTGCGGAGTCGAAAGCAAAAAAGAAATCGAACTCGACCGAGTCGCACCGCTTTTTCGAAGACTCGTCGTTACCGGGATCACCCCGCACGAACACAACGGAAGCGGAATCCCAAGCAGCGATGCCTTGAGAATGGACACAAAGCCCGGGCTCCCGAGCTGTTTGCGGACAAAATCAGTCGGCAAAAGTACATGCAGCAACCCCGCTACCAGAAAACCAAACAGCAGGTACGGCGCCATCACGGCCATCGCACGAAAAAACTCACTTATTATCGTTAGAATCCATTCCATTTCACACCCATAAAATAGAGTAACTGTCGACTCTACTACGATGTCAACCCAGCACTGTTCAGCAAAGCCCCCGCTTTCAGGATGGATTCAAATCCCTGCCCATCCCAAGCTTGAGAGCCTCGATATCGTGTTCACAACCGTACCGAACATGCTCCCGCATCATCGCTTCCGCCTGCTGGACGTCACGATTCTGGCAAACCTCGATCAGCCGCTGATGCCAGTTTTCCGGCACTTTGCGATAAATGGTCGCCTTAATCCAGTTCAGCCGCATCAGCCGGCGAAACCAGACCCTCTTTAGCTCCTCGGCAAAACGCACCCCAGCACCCGCCGCCGCCAATTGATAATGAAAATCGCTGTGCGCCTCCATCCCATCCTGCGAATCCATCTCCGGCTGAGCCATCACACCATCCAAAAGCCTGGCTTTTTTCGCCAGAGCCGCCAAATCCTTTTCCGTTGCATTCTCCGCTGCCATCCGAGCCGACTGCACTTCCATCGCTTCACGCAGAATCTCATCCCCTTTTACATCCTCCAGCGTCAACGGCCGGACCCGCGAGCCGTACATCGGCCGCGATTCAACGAATCCATCCACCTCCAGGCGGATCAATGCCTCCGTGACTGCCATCCGGCTTACCCCAAGCCGATCACTCTCCTTACGCCTTACAAGGCGATATCCCGGACCCAGTTTTCCGCTTATTATCTCCTCGCGAAGGGTATCATACACCTGCTGGGTCAGCGTCGATGGATCCCCTTCTTCCGTATTCTTGTCATAATGATAATTCGCCATAAGCAAAATCCCCGCTGAAAACACCCTTATAAGCAATCGATTATAAACTTTTCTTTTGACATGTCAAAACTGCATCGTTAATATATATCGTTTTCAGCAATGATAACCTCCTTATTCGCATAGGAAAACAACAAAAGGACATCAACAACCGATTATCAGGTATTTGAGCGATACTCAGAAAGGAATAAACCTTGAAATTCTCAATCGAACAACGAGTCGAGCAGTTTAAAAAGTATTACGCCCGTCAAAACGAAAGGCCGCTTTTCGGCTTCTTTCTCGGTTCCGAATACCCCCTGCATCGCTACCCCGCCAGCAAGGCCCTGCCGGACAAGCAGTTACTCAAACCATCCGATTTCAATCCTGCTGACTATGTCAACGACTGCCATGAGCTGTTCCGCTGCCACGAAGAGGCCGGCGGCGATTTCATCTGGGCCGCGTCCGCATTCTGGGCCATCCCCTGGGTAGAGGTCGCACTCGGCTGCCCGATCATCTCGGATATCTCCACCGGATCGATCCACGCCGAAAAGCCAGAGAATTTCTCGCCGGACACCCTGCCCGGTTTCGACCCCGACAGCCCCTGGCTAAAGCTCATGGACGACTTCCTGGCAACTTTCGCCCAAGCCTCCAGCGGCACATGGCCCCTGGCCACCACCCGCATGCGGGGCATCGCCGACCTGCTCGCCGCCCTCTACGGCAACGACGTATTCATCATGAAATTTTTCGAGGCCCCCGACGAAATCAAGGCCGTCTGTGAAAAACTCACCGACTTCTGGATCGAAATGGCCAAATTCCAGTTCGACCGCATCCCCGACTTCCACGGCGGCATCGGATCGTTCTACTACAACATGTGGGCCCCGTCCAAAACCGTCTGGCACCAGGAAGACGCCGTCGCCCTGCTCTCGCCCGACATCTACCGCGAATTCATTGAGCCCTGCGACCGCCGCATCGTCCAGGAACTCAAAAACTGCATCATGCACCTCCACCCCACCGGCTACATCCCCGTAGACCCGCTGATCGACATGAAAATGACCGCCATCGAGATGCACGTCGACGAAGGCGGCAAAACCGGCCGCGAGCTCAACGAATACCACGTAAAAATCCTCGCCGAAAGGCCGCTGCTGATCTGGGGCCAGCTCTCCGACGACGACCTCGACTACATCTTCTCCGAGCTGCCCTGCAAAGGCCTCGCCGTCCAGACCGTCGTAGAAACCCCCGAAAAAGCCCACCGGCTCTGGGAAAAATACATGACAAAGTACGGCGTATAAGCTAAGCTCAAAACAACAAAACCAAAATCGCTAACGAAAATACGGGAAATACCATGAGCGTAACCAAAAAGAAACTGACAAACAACGAAGTAACCCTCGGCGCCTGGATCATGATCGGACACCCCACCGTCGCCGAGATCATCGCCGGCTTCGATTTCGACTGGATCGGCGTCGACCTCGAGCATACCTCCACCGACTACCGCACGTTCCACGAGATCTGCCTGGCCGTCAAAGGCACCGGCAAGGACCTGCTCGCACGCCTGCCCGGCCTCGACGAACAGGAGGCCAAGCGGCTCCTGGATGCCGGCGCAAACGGCATCATCGTCCCCAACATCAACACCCCCGAGCAGGCAAAACAGGCCGTCGCCATTGCCAAGTTCCCGCCCGAGGGCATCCGCGGCGCATCGCTGTGCCGTGCCTCCGATTTCGGCCGCAACTTCAAGGACTACTACGCCTCGCACAACGACAACGTAACCGTCATCGTCATGATCGAGCACAAGGACGCCGTCGCCAACATCGACGCGATCCTCCAGACCCCCGGCATCGACGGCACCCTGATCGGCCCCTACGACCTGTCCGCCTCGATGGGCCTGGCCGGCCAGCTCGACCAC
>CAYVUI010000072.1:0-24007 GCA_964454745.1 uncultured Pirellulales bacterium
AGCGAGGCCGAAGGGACTCGAACCCTCAACCTTCGGATCGACAGTCCGATGCTCTAACCAATTGAGCTACGGCCCCGAACTGATCTAAAGACCCGTATTTTAACAATTCATCGCAGCCGCTGTCAAACCAAAATCTACGGGTTTTTTCAAAAATTCCTCCCCCGCCGGCCCCGGCATTTCATGCCCGATAATCCCTCCATCTAGGCCGCCCAAAACACGCATTTACCGCCCTGAAAAACCTGTTTTCCCTTCCAAAGTCCGCAATTTTCGCATAAAATACCCCTGTTCAGCCATAATCGACCCATAAACCGAAAAAAAACAGGAAAAACCGATGTCAGAATTCAACACCATTGCCGGCTCAACCCTCCAGGCCGTCGCCGTACTGCTGACCATCGGTATCCTCGGTTTCCTCATCATCAAGCGTCACATGCTCCCCGGACAGGTCCTCAAGTTCCTTAACCCCCTGGTCATCGAGGTCTCCCTTCCCTGCCTGGTCTTCGTCAACATCGTCCGCAATTTCGACCCCGCCCTCATGCCCGGCTGGTGGCGGCTGCCCTTGTGGTGGACCGGCTTTACCCTCTGCTCATTTGCCCTGTCCGCCGCCGCCTCGCTCCTGGCCGAAAAAAACCACCGCCGCGAATTCTTCTTCGCCCTCTTCTTCCAGAACGTCATGTTCTTCCCGCTGCCCATCCTTGCATCCATCTTCGGCCCCGGCTCGGTCTTCGTCGCCAGCCTCTTCCTGTTCGGGCTCTTTCACCCATCCTTTTACTTCAGCATATACCCTCTCTTTTTCCCCGGTTCCAACCTTAAACTCCGCTGGGAACGCATCTTAAACCCCGTCCTGGTCTGTACGATCCTCGCCGTCGCGGTTACTCACACCCAAACCAGCGAGCAAATCCCCGCCTTCTTCATGGCCAGCCTGCAAACCATCTCCGGCATGGCTATCCCATTGCTGATGATCCTCCTCGGCGGCAACCTCTACCTCGACTTCCAGCAGCGAAACCGTCTCTACCTGCTCGAAACGTACAAGTTTATCATGGTCAAAAACATCCTTTTCCCACTCCTGTGGCTCGTCGTGTTGATGTTCCTTCGCCCGCCGCTGCCCATTGCCGTAATCATCCTGCTCGAAAGCGCGATGCCGCCCAGTATGTCCATCCCCGCCGTGACCGAGAAGGGCGGCGGCAACCGCGTACTCGTCAGCCAGTTCCTCGTGGCAAGCTGCATCATGTGCGTATTTACACTCCCGGCCGTGATGTACCTGTTCGCGAGATATTACCCAATTGAAGCCTTCTGAAAATGAAAGACGATCAAATGAATAGACGCAAATTCTTGACCGCAACAGGCAAAACACTTGCCGCGGCGGGCCTTGTTTCCGCCGCCGGATGCATGGAACCTGCCGCGCAAAGGTCTGCCCCCAGTGCCGCACAAGCCGATACCGGCATAAACCACGGCAAGCCCAACGTCATTGTCATCATGATCGATCAGCTCCGTCCTTTCTCGATGGGCTGCTACGGCAACGACGTCATCCGCACTCCGCACATGGACCGCCTCGCCCGGCAGGGCGCCCGCTTCCAATACGCCGTCACGAACAATCCCGTCTGCATGCCCGCACGTTCAGCGCTCCTGTCGGGCCGGTTCAGCCGTACCTGCCAGGGCTTCCTCGATAATTACATCGGCGTCGACGAAAGCGGAAACCGCTACCTGCCCCAGTATCCCGTCAACCAGCGCGACCAGCTCAAAGACCCAACCCTTCCCGAGCACCTCAAAGACGCCGGATACCGCACCTGCCTGATCGGCAAATGGCACATCCACCCCGCCCCCCAGCTCCTCGGATTCGATGAATTCGTATACCCCCAGGTCCAGCACCGCCACCTCGGCCAGACCTTCATCAACCATCGCGGCGAAAAATTCGTCCCCGACCAGTACAGCCCCGACTACGAAGCCGACCAGGTCCAGGCCTTCCTCTCGCGGCCCCACGACAAGCCCTTCTTCCTCTTTTACAACATCTCCCCGCCGCACATGCCCCTGGCAGATGCCCCGGAAAAATACACCCAAATGTACCGCCCCAAAGACATGCCCCTGCGCGAAAACGTCTATCCAAACGGCAAAATGGCCCGCGACGAAGAATGGTTCAAAATCTACCTCTGGGACTTCCTCTATTACAAGCACCGCCTGCCGCACACCCTCAACCTGCCCGAAGGCTTTAACCTGCGGCATCTTACCGCTGCCTACTACGGCGCAACCACATGGACAGACGATCTCGTCGGACGCACCATGAAGTCCCTAAAGGACAACAACCTCGACAAAAACACCATCGTCGTCCTGCTTTCCGACCACGGCGACAATCTCGGCAGCCACGGAACATGGAACAAACAGCTGCTCTACGAAGAATCCATCCGCATCCCGCTGCTCGTCCGCGGTCCCGGCATCCGGCCAGGTCAGGTCCAAAGCGACTTCGTCGCCCAGACCGTTGACATCATGCCCACCGTCCTCGACCTGTGCGGCCGGAATATCCCCCAGGAGCTGCCCGGCAGAAATCTGGCCCCCATGCTCACTCAAAACGCCCCCGCTCCGGCCCAAAAAGAGGCTTATATCGAAATCACCGCCGGACGCATCGGCATACGTACCACCACCCACCTCTACGGCATCCAGCTTGCCGACGATCTCATCGCCATAGAAGACGACCGATATTGCTTCTACGACCTCCGCACCGACCCGTTCCAGATGAACAACCTCGCCAAAACCGGCCAGCAGGCCGACCTCGCCGAAGAATTGCGTGCCAAACTCATCGCCTGGCACGAAACCACCCCCTGGCTGGGGAAAAGAAGACACAGCGCAAGCGACTATGTCTGATCGCTCTCGATTCCCTTAAAAGACTTAAAAATGAACGCCCCCAGCGCCCCGGCAGTAAGCACAAGCACCAAACCCAGTAAAAACCGGTATCGTTCCGTAAAAGGCTTTACCGGCCCCTCAGGCTCGGTTTTCACATAAAGCGGATTCACGAAAATTTCCCCGTGCACCGCCTGGCTCGTCTCCACAGCCATTGGATCCCGAACTCGGTGCAGTAAGTCGTACTCCGGCCGCCTCGCCTGAGAATTGCCCATATACAAAACCGCCCCTTCCGCATCAGCCGATTCAAACAGCACCCGGTGCGGGTTCATCATTGCTGTTACCGTATCCACTATAAGCGGTGCATCATCATAATTGCGAATCGTCAGCCGCAAATATCGATACCCGCGCCGCGTATGCGAAACCCGGATCGCCAGCTTCTCATGAGCATACCCCGCCTGCGAACGGTACCGGTAAATCACGCCGCCCGTCACCCGCTGCCACGGCACATCCACCTCCCGTGTCCGTTCCACACCATCCTCACTTCGAATCGGAACCGTTTTCTTATCCGCGTTTCGCCCCTCCAGGCTCACACGACGGTAAAATCCCGCATCCTCGGTAAAAATATGAATCTCATAGATCCGCGGGTCCGCAAATCCAAGGTCAAACGTATACACACTGATCCGCTTTTCTTCATCTTCTACATGTTCCATCGGCTTGAGCGTCACCGATGTTCGCTGGATTTTCACTTCCTCCCTGTCATACCCACGAACCGAAGAAATGGCCGGCACCGTATCCTCAGACGCCATCGGCGAAACCCGCACACGCAGGTACCGGTAATCATTCTCACCCAGCTCAATCTCGCTGAACCGAACCTCCTCACGCCCATCCACCGCGAAAATGTATGCATTCTCAACCAGCGTGTAAAAACGTACGTTGTCATTCGAGCCCTCCACGGTTACCCGTCGCCGAAAATTCTCACCCTCTGTCTCCACTTTGATCAGGTTCTTGTAAATTTGTTCGGCAAAATCAAGCGTCACTACGGCGTTGCCCTGCTCGTCCGCGCCGCGATTGATTACCTGCGGTGTATACTCCTCCTGCCGCACCGTATCCCTCGGTAAAAACAGCAGGTACGGAACCTGTCTGCCGTGAGAGCCAATCAGTCTCAAATCAGATAAATCCCTGTCCGCTTTTTGGTAAATCTCTGGCGTCAGTTCCAGTGTCACATATTCCTTCGCCGCCGGCTCGATTATCACATCACACCAATACTGCCACTGCGAAAGGTCGATCCCAAAAAGAGTCCCGGCATACAAACACAGCAGAAAAAAATAAAATCGCCTCATTGCTCATCCTTTTCTTCCGGCAGGGCGGAAGAGGCCATCGCCTCAAAGAAACCCTTATTCCGTAAATACTGGTACAGGTATGAAACGCCCACAAGTGTCAGTCCCGTGGCCAGAAACGCCGCAATCCGGTACACGCTCTTGACCGTGCTCATATCGAAAAGAAAGATCTTGCCAAGCAGCACCGCAAAAAATCCAAGCGAAATATATCGCAGCACTGCGATTTTCTTGTAAAAACCCGCCGCCATCAGCGCCGCCGCATAGATAGCCGTCATTACCGAAATATACATACTTGCCAAAAACCGCCAATTCTCCGCCGGCCCCGCATATCGATCCAGGCACTGCCAGTACAGGTAAATCTCCTCTACAAGCAGCCCGTACAGCACAAACACCGTACCCAAACAAATAACCACCCAGAACTGAATCCCCGAATCGGTTTTATCCTCATACCGGGACCGCTTTAAAAGCCACGACGCCCCGAACAAAGAGCCCACAACTACCATAGCCAGCCCGAAATTCAGGTTCGCAAAGATCGTAAATGCATCCGTATACGTCTCCGGCAGCGAAAACAGAACCAATACACTGCCGAACAGTGCCGTCGCCAGGGCCAAAACCTTGCAAAGCATTCCCTTCGGCGCGACCGGCCGCAGCGTAAACAGCAACAGTACGGCTGGAAGAATCACATACATCCCCTGGAAAAAGATCGACTGCCCATGTAAATCCGGCGAAAGATTGAATTTACAGTACCCGCTCCATTCCATCGCAACGGCCGTGGCTCCAAGCGCAACCGCTGCTGCATATAAAACCTGCGAAACAAAAGCAGATGCCTCTGCAGAAAGCTCTTTTCGCCTTCGATACAGTACATGCAGAATCAATACCATGGCAGCAACAAACATCCACGTCCCAAATCCGGGATTCACTACCAGCCGAAACGCCCCCGTATGCAGCGGAAGATGTCTGAACAATTTAAACACGCTCAGTAGCAGAACCGGTGCTGCGCATGCCTGCGTCCACACACTGCGGTACCGAAATCCAATTACCGTCAGCACGACCGCCTCGACCGCCCACGCAATCACAACCGCGTACAGCGTAAAGTAAAGCGGTATCGCGATTGTCAAAAAGAACAGCCCAATCACCAGCAGCAAAATCCGAAGGTTTACATCTTCCCGGCATCGCCGCATTACCACGGTCATCACCACAAGATGCGCCGCACAAAGCCCCAGCGCCGTAAACGCCAGTGCAGTGCGATAATTCGTATAAAGAATAGACGCGAAGTAGAAAAAAACCGCCGCTGCGTTCGCCAGCACCAGCAGCACATCTTCCTTGCGTGCACATACCTTCCGTACCAGCCCATGGAAAAGCGGCAAAACAAGATATACCGCAAAGAACACGCCCAGCCCAATCAATGCCGCTGCCATCTGCCCCGGCGGCTGCAGTGCATCATTAATTGTCGACCGGTAATACGTCTCAAACCACGCTGCGTACAATGCATAACTGCCGATCAGTGCCCCCAAATTCACCATTCGCCATCGCCGGTAATACGCGCACAGCATCGCGCCCAGGCTCAGCACAAGCACATACCCAAACAGCGGGATCGGCGCATTTTGCCCCGTGTTGATAATCAACGGCGTCAAATACCCGCCCAAAAGCGAAAGCACTGCGACGACAACCTCATTCATGCTCACCGCGTACAGCATTGCCGCCGCTGTCACCAGCACCGCCAGTACATATGCAGGCAGCGGCCCGATCAGTTCATAAAAACGGTATGCCGCGAACACCGCCGTATACAAAATCGCAAACCCCAGTGCCGTCACCGCCTTGGCCACGATCCCGAATCCCTTCCGCCGTGTCACTTCTCCCGCCGCCAGCGCGATCAATCCGGACACAAAAACAATCGTTACCCGTCCGACCGGCCCGATCAGCGCGTTGTCATAGGCATACTTCAAAAAGAATGCCACGCCCACAATCACTGTGATTACACCCGCGATCAGCACCCATCGTGTCCCGATCTGCTGCTCGAGGCTGCCCGGCCTTGTGTCAATCTGGGCAATTTCTACATCCGGCTGATTCACCGGCTCGGCGGCTTGCGGCATCGCTGGCCCCGTCTTTTCCGGCTCCCTGGTGATTTCAGCCGGCTTCGCCTCATCTATCGGCTTCGGGGTAGCTTCCACCGGTGAAGGTGTTTTCCCCTCGGTTTTAGGCGCAACAGGCGCAGGTTGAACCGTTCCCTGCCGTTCCAGGCGAGCCACCTTCTCCGAAAGCTGATTGATCTTCGAAATTGCGGTCAACGCAATAATAAAACCGATCGGGCCAAGCAGCAAAACGCCAATAATCAAAATGACTAAAAAGACAATTCCTTCCATTTCTCAAACTCCTCAATTCAGGAAAACCCATCAGAAACAGGGCTCTTATAAATACCAGTATACCGGAATCTCACCCGTTGGCAAGCTTAATTTATCACCAGGCCCGGTCAACCTTTTACAGCTCCCTGGGTAAGCCCGGAGATGATTCGCCGCTGAAACAGCACGGTCAAAATGACGATTGGCAGCGTCGTAACAACAGCCCCGGCCATAATGTTCCCCCAGGGAGTCTGCCCATGGAGCCCTTGGAACATTGCAATGCCCACCGGGATCGTACGGGCATGGTAGTCACTGGTCAGCATCAGGGCAAACATAAATTCATTCAAGGCGAAGATGAAAGCCAGCAGCAAAACTGAAAAGATCCCCGGCAGCGCGACCGGCAATACCACACGGAACAGGATCTGCCACCGTCCGCACCCGTCAACCCGTGCGGCATCTTCAAGTTCCGCCGGGATACGCTGAAAATAACTGGTCAAAATCCACAGTGAAAGCGGCAAAATCCACGCGATATAAGGCAAAATCAAAGCCAGCCAGGTATTGATCCAGCCAAGATGCGTCATGATCTTGAAAAGATATCCCACCAGCCCGATTTGTGGAAACAGGGAAACAGCCAGGATAAACATAAAAATGATCTTTCGTCCCCGAAAACGCAGCCGGCTGATCGCGTAAGCCGCCATGGAGGCGATCCCGACAGAGGCAAAAGCACTCGCAAGAGAAACGACAAAGCTGTTCAGCAGATAATTGGGAAAATGCAGCGAGCGATCGGTAAGTACGGCACGGAAATGCTCAAGGGTAAAACGGTACGTGACATTTGGCTCTAAAAAACGAACATTTTCAGCCAGTGAGACTGCGCACATGTACACAAAAGGCCCCAGGCAGAATATGAGCATCATTACCAGCCCCACCACAAAGAAAAGATTCTGTAATTTACTTCGCTTCATGCAGCTTCCTCCCCAAATCGCCCGGCTTTGACATAAACAATCGAAAGCATAAACGCCGCAGCAAACACGATGACCGAAACCGCAGAACCGTATCCAAAATCACCGCTGAGAAAAAATTTGTACGCGTAGTGAGAAATACTTGACGTACTGCCGCCCGGGCCGCCGCCGGTCAGAACAAAAATGACATCAAAAATCCGAATCGCATCTACCGTGCGAAACAGCAGGGCGACAATCAGCACCGGCCGGAGCAGGGGAAGTACAACCTGGAAAAAAGTCCTTGCAGAAGAGGCCCCGTCAATTCGTGCCTGTTCGTACATTTCTCTCGGAATCGTTTGCAGCCCCGCCAGCACGATCACGGCTATAAAAGGTGTCGTCTTCCAAACATCCGCGACAACCAGGGCACTAAATGCCCCGGCCGTCGTGCCCAGGAAATTCACCGGCTCGCCGAACACAGGCTCGATCATTGCATTGGCCAAACCATAACTGAAATTATATACGAGTTCCCACACCCGGGCCGAGATCGCCGCGGGAATGGCCCAGGGAATCAATACGGCCGCGCGAACAAACCCACGTCCCGGTATGGCAGCATTGAGCAGCACTGCAAATAAAATCCCCAGTCCCATCTCCAGCGGCACGGAAACCAGTAAAAAAAGCAAAGTAAACCTCAGGCTCTGAAAAAATCCAGGATCCTGGAAAATTCGACTGTAATTCTCCAGCCCTGCAAACCTGCGGGGCAGAAAGGAAACATCATTATAAAAACTATTGACCAGCGTACCGATTACCGGGAGCAAAATAAAAACAGAAACCACCGTCAGCAGCGGCCCAAGGAGCAAATATCCGTCCCGGGCCTCCCGGTTCACTGTTTTTGAGAATGGGAGAAAGCCTTTTGCCATTTGAATCAAACTTTAATCAGTCCCGGCGTAACGTTCGACGATGTCACTGCATTCGTTTTCGGCCCGTTCCAATGCCTCTTCCACAGCCATGCGGCCGCTAAGCACCGCGTTGAGCCGTCGCTGCAAAACCTCTGAAACCAGCGTATAATACGGCACATTCGGACGGGCATGCAGGTGCATGAAGATCTCACGCAGCCGGGGCAGGTGAGGCATCGTTTTCATAAGCTCCGGATCATCATATAGATCCACGCGACCTGGGTTCCAGCCCAGGTTTTCAACCAGTTTCTTCTGCGTTTCATAACTCGTGATAAAAGATACCAGTTTGAACGCATCCGTCTTACGCTCTGAATAGGTATTAATCCCGACATGCCATCCGCCAAGCGTTGAAACACTCTTGCCGCCCGTAAAATGCGGAAGCGCGGCAATACCAAACCGATCCTGTACCGGGGAATCATCGGAATGAAAAAGAACCCACGCATACGGCCAGTTTCGGGCAAAAAGAGCATTGCCAACCTCGAAACGGCTTCGTACCTGCTCCTCCTTCATGTCCGTATAGGTATTGGGCGGACAGATTTCATATTCATGGATCAAATCCCGCATGAAAGCGGTCGCTTTTCGATTTTCCGGGGTGTTCAATTGTACCTGCCCGTTTTCCAGCTCGATTCCGCCTCCTGCCGAAACCGCAAACTCAAGCCACGAACAAATCAGGCCCTCGTACTGGGCACCCATAAAGGCGAAACCATAAAAGTCAGGATTGTCCCGGCGAAGCTTCTCCTGAATCGCGAGCGAATGTTCAAGCAGTTGCTGCCACGTCTGAGGCGGCTGAGAAATCCCCTCCCCGGCCAGCAGGTCGCTGCGGTAATAGAGCAATCCCCCATCCACATAAACCGGAAGCGCAACCAGGTTGCCCTTGTAGGTATCCACTTGGTCCATCACCTTTTTGAAAAATCCCTGCCGGTCGATTTGTGCCGCTTCCATCCCGCTATCCAGTTCAGCAAGCCATCCGCTGGATGCAAATTGCCCAACCCATGCAACATCCAGCAGGAACACATCCGGTTTCGATTTCCGGCTTTTTAAAGAGGTCATCAGTCCCTGCCGCCGAAGGTCGGTATCTGTAGGCTGACGGAGAATATCAACTGTGATACCGCTGTCCTGTTCAAATTGCTTGATCAAAACATTCCAGAATTCCAGTTCAGACGGCGTCCCGCCAACAGCGAACGTGATTGAGTTGTCAGCAGGTTTTTTCCTGCAGCCGTACAAAAACACCAAGACACAAGAGAAAATCAGCACTAGAATATGAATTCGGTTCGATTTCATAAACAACCCCGCCATTGAATCTATCCCTGATATTACGATTGACAATAGACAATCTTTCCTTCACGACCCTGATCTTATCCCAATCACAGTGCCGCGTCAAGGATTGGAACGCCGCAGAATGTTTATAAACAGGATTTGTGGATGCTGAAACACTACTTTCTCCTGCTTGGCAGGCATATTTCTCATTGACAAAAGTACTTCTTCCGATGGAAATGATGGATTCCCGCCTGCCAATCTGGTAATATTTGAAGTATGTCTTGAAATAAAATAAGCTAAAATGCGTTCGGAGACCCTATGAATACGGAAATCACCGCACTGGTAATCACCGCTGCAACGATCGGATTCGGCCACACACTGATGGGCCCCGATCACTACCTGCCCTTTATCGTCATCAGCAAAGCCCGCGGCTGGTCCATCCTTCGCACCTTCTGGATCACCTTCCTCTGCGGCATCGGCCACATCGCCGGCTCGGTCATCCTGGGTCTGCTGGGGATTGCCTTGGGTATCATTATCGGTAAAATCGAAGTCTTCGAAGCCTACCGCGGCAATCTCGCCGGCTGGCTGCTCATGGCTTTTGGCCTGGCCTACACAGCATGGGGAATCAAAATGGCAATTCGCAACAAAACCCACACACACATCCACCTCCACAATGACGGCGAGGAACACGAACACGAGCACACTCACCACAGCGGACATACTCATGTACATGCGAAAAAAACTTACAAGCAGCTCACCCCGTGGATTCTCTTTACCATCTTTGTCTTCGGGCCCTGTGAACCTCTGATACCGATCCTCATGTACCCGGCCGCAAAGTCCAGTCTGTTTGGCGTCCTGCTGGTCACCTTCACTTTTGCCGCCGCAACCATCCTGACAATGCTCACCGTCGTCATGCTGGCCACCTTTGGCCTTCGCCCGATTCGCTTGGCACCCCTCGAGCGGTACAGTCACGCCCTCGCCGGCCTGACCATCCTTCTGTGCGGCATCGCCATCCAGCTTGGGCTCTAAACGTTCGATCTTTCTCTAAGCCCTCTTTACTGAAAACAATGATTAAGGAATGACATACCATGCATAAACTGAGATTTCGCCAGGTACACCTTGATTACCACACCTCCGAAGCAATTGAAAACATCGGCAGCCGATTCGATAAAAAACAATTCCAGGCCGCTCTGGAAGCCGGGCATGTCGATTCAATCACCTGTTTTGCCAAATGCCATCACGGCTGGAGCTATTACGAATCGAAAGTCGGTCCGATGCACCCGCATCTTTCATTCGACCTGCTGCGGGCACAGTTTGATGCCTGCAAGGAGCTCGACATCAATGTGCCCATCTACCTCTCCGCTGGGCTCGATGAAATGATGACACGGGAGAATCCCCAGTGGCTCCTCGTGCCTGCCAATCCAAAAGAGCGTGAATATACACCCCCGCTCAAAGCCGTTTACCGCAGGCTCTGTTTCAATTCACCTTACCTCGAATACCTCTGCCGCCAGATTCAGGAAGTGGTACAGTTGTATCCCAACTGCGACGGAATCTTCCTCGACATCATCTGCCAGACCGGCTGCGTGTGCACATACTGCCGGCAGTGGATGCACAGCAGGGGGATGGAGGCGACCAATGCCGAACACGTGGAACAATGCCGTCAGCACGCCAGCGAGCGGTATTACCAAATGGCAACCGATGCCGTGCGTTCCATCGATCCCGAGATGCCGATCTTTCACAATTCCGGCCATATCCAGAGAGGCCGCAGGGACATTCTCAAATATTTCAGCCACCTCGAGCTCGAATCACTGCCCACCGGCGGGTGGGGCTACGACCATTTCCCGCTCTCCGCGAAATACTGCAAAAATCTAGACCTCGATATCCTCGGTATGACCGGAAAGTTCCATACCACCTGGGGCGAGTTCGGCGGTTACAAGCACCCTAACGCCCTGAAATACGAATGCGCCGCCATGATCGCTTACGGTGCAAAGTGCAGCGTCGGCGACCAGCTCCACCCCGAGGGCGAAATGGCCGACAGCACCTACAAACTCATCGGCACTGCTTACGAGCACGTGGAAAAATGTGAACCGTTTTGCGATGAAGTAACCAATCTCGCCGATATTGGCCTGCTTTCAGCTCAGTGCTTTGCCAGTGAGGGCCGTCATGCCGGCGACGACCCGGATGTCGGCGCTGCGAGAATCCTGCTCGAAGGACATTTCCTTTTCGATGTGATTGATCCGGAAATGAATTTTGACAAGTACAAAATGCTGATCCTGCCCGATGGGATAGACATAAACACGGAACTGAAGGCAAAACTGGATACCTACCTGTCACAGGGCGGCAAGCTCATGCTCACCGGCCAAAGCGGCATTGATAACGATACCGGCGAGTTCCTCTTTGATCTCGGTGCTGAATGCCGGGGCCAAAGTGAATTCTGCCCGGATTATATCCTGCCCGTCGAAGAGATCAGGCCCGATTTTGTCTCCGATCCCATCGTCATGTACCTGCGCTCCCGGCGGATCAAGGTAACCGACGGCATCAGCCTCGGCAAGGTGTACGATCCCTATTTCAACCGTGCGTACAACCATTTTTGCAGCCACCAGCATACGCCCTACAAGGCAAGCCCCTCTGAGTTTGACTGCGGGGTCACAAAGGCCAATCTCCTCTACCTTGCGCATCCGGTCTTTAGCTTGTACCGCGGGATGGGCGCGGTCGTATACAAGGACTACGCGATCAACGCCATCCGGCATTTACTCAGGCAGTCCACGGTAAAGACGAACCTGCCCTCCACAGCACGCATCACGCTGATGGACCAACCGAAGCTCAAACGCCTCGTTGTGCATCTGCTCTATGCCAATACCATCAATCGCGGCGGCCCGATGAAACTAGAAGGCGGTACGAAAAACAGCGAAAGTACAAGCGTCGAGGTGATCGAGGAACTCAATCCCCTCAATGACATTGAACTGCAAATTCAAACGGACAAAAAGATTACGGCAGCAACGCTCCAGCCGCAGGATCAATCAATCGATTTCATCGCTGACGGCGATATCGTCACCCTCAAGGTCGATCGATTTATCTGCCACCAGATGATCGCCCTCGAGTACAAGTAAAGCCCATTAGTCCAGTTGTAAAAAAGCCCGGTATTTCCCCTGCGGACCTACCGGGCGGATGTCAATCGGTTCAAACCCGATCTCAAAAGCCGGGCTGTCTGAAGGCAGGGCAAAATCATCTTTTTTCGGATCGGCAAATTTCGGATCCGCCACCAGTGAATGCAGGTCTTTCCCGCGTTTCGCCTGGTGCTCAGCAAAGCTCAGTTGACTGATCAGCACCTCGTCATCCTTCGTGTCCCAGTACAGGTTGCGGTCCATCCGGTATTGATTGCTTTTGCTCTTTTCAAACAAAAAGCCGTCCTTGTCCTCATCCGGCCCGCTGTACCACCAGAAATCGGTTTCGTGATACGCGCCGGCAAGAATGATATTATTCTCGATAATAAAAGCCGGTTCATTGTCATTGGCGATGTTCCTGTGAAGGGCGTACCTGCCGCAGTAGGAAAAGATATTGTTGCGAACCTTATTATAACTGCCCATATTTTGCTGAAATCCATGCACTTCAATCCGGCTGATCACGTTATTCTCAAAAGTGACATGGCTGCTCCCCCCATCCGCGTACAGGGCATGGCTCTTCATGTCGTGAATATAATTGTGGTGAACAGTCGTCCCCGGCTGATAACCCAGTGTATACACCCCGCCCCCGTCATGGAGCATTTCCATCACATGGTGAATCTCGTTATAACCGATGTCGCTGTTGCGCTGTGTGCTGGGCACCTCGTCCCATCGGAACCCGACGGAAACCCCCGAGTAAGGCATATGGTGGATCAGGTTATGCGTGAATTCAGTATCCCGTGAAAACAGCTCAAAATACCCAACGCAGCCGAACTGAACCGTCGCGCTGTGATGAATATGATTATGCGAGATCACATTGCCAACCGGCGCATCCGTCTTGTCCGGCCAGTCTTCATCAAACAGCCGCCGCGGAGGATCATCCGCTTTCTTCCGCCACCCGACCACCACGGCATTTCCCCCGATATCGCTGAATTCACAGCCCAGTACGCGGTTGTTCCTGCATCCCGCACCCAGTGCGAGCCCCGTCGCCCCCGTATGCCGTAATCGGCACATCTCGAATCCGCAGTTCTGGGCATATTCGAGGTATATCGCCGGCTTGAGCATGTACATCGTTTCTTCCATATACTCCTTGCCGTGAACCCCTGCCTGGAGGCCGTTGTACCCAAGGTACGGCATTTCCCACGCGGCATGCGCAAAGGTAATCCCCTCAAATCTGACATTGCGGACCGGCGAATCCTTTTTACCAATGACCGTCACAAACTTTTCCAGCACCGGCACAATAAAGCGCTTCGTATTGGGGTTTTCCCCCTCTGCCGCCTGGTAATACAGCCAGCCGGTATCCCGGTTCAGGTACCACTCCCCCGGCCGGTCCATAAATTCCATCGCGTGCTCAATGTAAAGCGGATTGCCTTTAAACGGATAGGTCAGTATATGGCCGATGCACCCGGGCGGATAAAACGTGCTGATTGTACGGGCATCCGAGGTTTTGACCCGCTGGCGGCCGATCGACCAGAAGTGAATCTGCACAAGTTCTGCATCCCGCCCGTGCAGGCTTTTTGAGGGGATATCCCTGTCAACCTCGCACTTATATTCAAGCGATAACGGGTTATAGTCATAAAACGTCTCCAGCTTGAGTAGTTCTTCGCCTTCATTGGGAAACCGGGCACGGGTCATCCGTTTTCCATCCGCAAAAAGCTGTCGAAAGAACAATTCCCCGTTTAAAACTTCCGGCAGATGAAGCTTCCATATATCTCCCTTCTCTTTCTCCCAGCCACTTACAACCTTTCCACCCGAAATAACAACCTGTCCATCCCCATACGCCCGGTATGTGATCGGAAATTCAGCGGTTCCGCTGTCCTGCGGTGTTAATGCAAGAGTTTTGTCCCGAAAGTAAATCCCCTCCATGAGATAGATTGTAACCAGTTCTTTGAGCGGCTGGAGTTTTCGTACCGCGTCCCGGGCCGCTTCAAGGCTGGCAAACGGCCGCTCCTTTGTACCGGGATTGCTGTCGTTTCCAGCCGGAGAGACAAAAAACTGAGATTCCGCCAATAACGGTAACGTTAACGAAAACAGGAAGAATAAAATCAACAAGCCTTTTTTCATTTGGTTTCTCCACACTATGCTTTTGTATTTCGTTAGTTTGACGCCTTGAAATACTTTACAGAACTTAGCGAAAAACAAAAAGTAAATATTGTCTTGACTTTTCAGTGCACTCGAGTACACTAAGGGGCGAGAAATCGAAAAATCATCGTTTTTTTGAATCAAACGCAGATTATCACGATTTTGTGAAAATCAATAAGGAGTCTCAAAATGGATCAGGCAAATCAGGAAAAGATGTTTGAAATCGCATCTGAGAAATATCAGCAGCATGGGGTTGATGTCAAAAAAGCCGTAAAAAAACTCGCGGAAATCCCCATTTCAATTCATTGCTGGCAGGGCGATGACGTCGGCGGGTTCGAGCAGCCCGACGCCTCCCTCGCAGGCGGCGGAATCCAGGCAACCGGAAATTACCCCGGCAAGGCACGAACCGTCGATGAACTCCGCGCCGATTTCGAAAAGGCCCTCTCCCTCATCGGCGGCAAACACCGCATCAACCTCCACGCCAGCTACCTCGATAACGGCGGTACATTCGTAGACCGCGATGCCATCGAGCCCAAACATTTTACCTCCTGGATCGACTGGGCCAAAGGCCTGGGCCTCGGGATCGACTTCAATCCCACCTGTTTTTCGCACCCAAAGGCCGCCGATGGCTTTACCCTCAGCCACCCCGACAAGGGAATCCGGGATTTCTGGATCGAACACGGAAAAAGGTGCCGCATCATCGCCGAACAAATGGCCCGCTCTCTCAACAGCCCCGCGGTCGTAAACTTCTGGGTTCCCGACGGTTACAAAGACATCCCCGCAGACCGCCTCGCCCCCCGCAAACGACTTGCCGACTCACTCGATGCCATCTTTGCCGACTCCATCGAAAAAGGCCTGGTCCTCGACGCCGTCGAATCCAAATTATTCGGCATCGGCGCCGAAAGCTATACCGTCGGCTCCCACGAGTTTTACCTCGGCTACGCCGTAGACCGCAAAAAGCTCCTCTGCCTCGATTCCGGCCATTTTCACCCGACCGAGATGATTTCGGATAAAATCTCCTCGGTTCTGACATTTCTCGATGAAATCCTGCTCCACGTCAGCCGACCGGTCCGCTGGGACAGCGACCACGTCGTCATCCTCTCCGATGAACTCATGGCAATCGCGAGCGAAATTGTCGGCAACGGCTTCCTCGATCGCGTCCACATCGGCCTGGACTTCTTCGACGCCAGCATCAACCGCATCGCGGCATGGGCCATCGGTACCCGTGCGATGCAAAAGGCCCTCCTGATGGCACTGCTTTGCCCGATGGACAAAATCCGTTCCGCCGAGGCCTCGATGGACTACACCGCTCGCCTGGCAATGATGGAAGACGTTAAAACCCTGCCCTTTGGTGCCGTCTGGGATCAGTTCTGTCTCGAAAATGACGTCCCCCTCGATGGCCAGTGGCTCAGCGTCGTCAAAGACTACGAAAAGTCCGTACTCTCGAAACGCAGCTGATTGATATATGGATTTGGAGGTACCCAAAAATGAACCAGCGTGAACGCTTTCAAGCGGTAATGAATTTTACCAAACCCGACCGCCTGCCCTGCATCGAATGGGCCGGCTACTGGGACAAAACCTTATCCCGATGGAAAGAAGACGGCCTCGACTTCCCCTTCGCCGACCCGATCTGGATGACCGATCCCGCACAGGTCCGTGCCCATTTCGGCCTGGACACCTATTACCAGTGGTGGTTCATCCCGCGCGGCGAAAACTGCCCCCAGCCGGCCTCCCACGGCGCTCCCCTGATCAAAAACCGCGATCAATACCTCGAAATCAAGAAGCATCTCTATCCAAAACCGCTTGATCTTTCCGCCGTCGAGCGCTGGGCACAGGACCACAAAAAGGGCGACGCCGTAATCTGGTTCACCCTCGAGGGCTATTTCTGGTTCCCGCGTACACTGCTCGGCATCGAGCCGCACATGTACTCCTTTTACGACCAGCCCGACCTCCTCCACGAGATCAACTCCGACCTGACCGAGTACTCCCTCTGGTGCATCGAAGAGCTGCTCAAAATCACCACACCGGACTTCATGACCTTCGCCGAGGACCTCTCCTACAATCTCGGCCCCATGCTCTCCTGCGAAAATTTTGAAACGTTCCTGGTCCCGTATTACCAGAAGGTGCTGCCCATACTTCGCGAAAACAACATCCTCGCCTTCATGGATTCCGACGGCGACATCGCCAAGGTCATCCCCTGGCTCAAGGATGTCGGCATCCAGGGCGTACTTCCCCTCGAGCGCATGGCCGGCGTCGATGTCGGCCAGATCCGAACCGACCATCCGCAGTTTCGCATGATCGGCGGCTTCGACAAAACCATCATGCACGAAGGCCCAGATGCCCTCCGGGCCGAGTTCGAGCGATTGCTGTCCGCCATGGCAAGCGGCGGCTATATCCCCTCGGTCGACCACCAGACCCCTCCCGGCGTTTCGCTCGAAAACTACCGAGAATATGTCCGCCTTCTGACCGAATATGCCCAAAAAGCGGCCCGGCAGATGGCCGCGAATACAAATAGCTGACAACCCTTTGCAATCGAGGTAAATATGGATTCCAAAACACGGGTTCTCATGGCCCTTAATCACGAAAAACCCGACCGTCCGCCGTTCAATTTCTGGATGGACCGCCGGCTGATGGCCGACTATGAAAAGCGAATCGGTCACCGACACTGGCGAATCACCCACTACGATGCCGATGTCATCGAAAGCTTCTGGAACCTGCCGTTCCCGTCGGGCAAGTTCACCGAGCACGAGGGCACCCAGTGGCTAAGCGAACCTTATCCCATGAGTTGGGACGATGTCGATTCCATCCCGATGCCCGATCCAAACGCGGACGATGTCTTTACCCTGATCGATCAGGACATCGCCGAGTTCCCCGACCGCGCCGTCGTCATGAACATGCCCACCCCCTGGGCCGTGATCTCCAACATGCGCGGCTACGAACAGATTTACATGGACATCATGGACCATCCCGAACAGTACGACCGCCTCGCCCGCCGCATCGCGGACGTCATGAAAAAAACCGTAGAGCTCGGCTGCAGGCGGGGCATTACCGCCCTCTATATCCAGGAGGATGTCAGTTCCGCTAAGGGCCCGATGATGTCCATGGAAGATATCGAACGCTTCAGCTTCCAGTACGCGCAGGAATGCACCGAGCTTGCCCAAAGCCTCGGCAAACCTGTCCTGTTCCACTGCTGCGGCAGCATCATGCCCCTGATGGACCGTTTCGTTCAAATGGGCGTCAACGCCGTCAATCCCCTCCAGCCGCACTTAAACGACCTCAAGGCCTTCCACGACGGCTACGGCGAAAAGCTGTGCCTCTACGGGGGCCTCGACAACACCTATGTCCTCTCCGATGGAACCGTCGAACAGGTACGCAGCCACGTCCAGGAGGTTTTTGAAACCGTCGGCAAAGACAATGGGGCCCTGATCTTCTCCACCCACGACCTCGACATCAAAACGCCCCGCGAAAATATTGAAACCATGGTCAAAACCATCAAGGGATGCAGCTTTTGAAAAAAAAAGCACCAAAACGCGGAAAAAATGTAACCATCTATGATATCGCTAAAAAGCTCGGCGTCACTCACGCCACGGTCAGCCGTGCCCTCAACGACCACCCCCGCATCAGCGAAAAGACCAAGCAGCGTGTCTCGCAGGCCGCCGAGAAAATGGGCTACCGCCGCAATTTCTCCGCCCGTTCCTTTGGGACCGGAAAAACCCATACCATCGGCCTGATCGCGTCCGACCTGACCAATCCCTATTACGTCGATTGCCTCCGCGCTGCGGAAAAAGAATGTGAATCCCGCGGCTACACACTGGTAACGCTCGAATATGCCCTCAATCCTGAAAAGGAACGCGAATGCCTTGAACGCATGCTCGAGCGCCGATGTGACGGCGTGCTGGCAATCATCTCCCAGTTCGAGCCCGTCGCGGATTTAGTCGCCGAGTACTGGGACCGCGGCATCGGCATCGTCTGGCCCGGCATGCCCTACGAACAGGCCGAGGCACAAATCGCGATGGATGGCATCTCCGTAGACCTCGCCCACGGCATGAGCGAGATGGTCATGCACCTGGCCGACCTGGGCCACAAAGAGATGGCCTATATCGCGACCTGGCCGAAGCATTACTCCGATTTCGGCCGATTCAGCGGCCTGGCCCACGGCTTCAAACAAGCGGGCCTCAAGTTCAGCCAAAAAAAGAATGTCGTGCGTTCCTATTCCGGCGACCAGATCGAGGATGGCTTCCGCGCTGCCCAAAAGATTCTCGCTTCCCGCGAAGAAGTCACCGCCATCATCGCGACCAATGACCTCGTGGCCATCGGTGCCTATAACGCGATCACGCAAATGGGCCTAAGTGTCCCCGGGGACATCTCCCTGGCCGGCTGCGACGATACCTGGATGTCACGCCGCTGGCCCGTTCAATTGACCACTATCTCGCAGGAAATCGAACGCGTCGCGAAGCTTTCAGTCGACATGCTCTTTGAACGGATGGACCAGCAGCGATGGACCCGGCCGCGGTACGAACGCATCGAACCCAAACTCATTACCCGCGACAGCACCGCCGCTGTAAAAAGCTGAATAGAAAGGAAAGTTCCCATGAGGCAGTCAAGCCGCCTCAACAGAAGAGTTTTTCTAAAAACCGCGGGATTATGCCTCTCGGCCTGGCTCACGGGCTGTAAAGAATCGTTTCTCCGCAGACCCGAAAACAAACCCAACATCATTTTCATTCTGGCCGATGATCTCGGCTGGGGAGACCTTGGCTGTTACGGGCAGAAAACCATCCAAACGCCAAACCTGGACCACATGGCACGCGAGGGAATCCGTTTTACCCGTCATTATGCGGGCTCTACCATTTGTGCACCGTCGCGATGCTGCCTGATGACCGGAAAACACACCGCAAATGCCTCCATGCGGGGCAACAGTGATCCCGGATTAAAAGAATCGGACACTACCGTTTTGGAGATCATGCAAAATGCCGGGTACAAAACCGCGGTGATCGGGAAATGGGGTCTTGGCGATTTCAGTACTCCCGGCCATCCATTCAGGCAGGGGGCAGATTATTTTTACGGATACCTCGACCAGGTGCACGCACATAATTACTATCCAGAGTGGTTGTGGCAAAACGAGGAAAAAGTATACCTGCGAAATGAAGTGACTCCCGCACACCAAAAACACCCCCAGGCCCGCGGTGGATATGCCTCCAAACGGATCGACTATTCACACGACCTGTTGACCCGGCAGGCCCTCGACTTTATCCGTATAAATAAACATGAACCTTTCTTCCTCTACCTTCCCCTTACCATCCCCCATGCAAACAGTGAATCGATCCTGTTCGATACACACGGCATGGAAGTGCCCGATTACGGCCCCTATGCAGGCAAAGACTGGCCCGAGGCACAAAAAGGACTTGCCGCGATGATTACCCGGATGGACAGGGACATTGGCAGGATTCTTGCGCTTCTAAAAGAGCTGCAAATTGACCAAAACACGGTTGTTTTCTTCTCGTCAGATAACGGCCCGCATGCGGCCGGATTAAATGATCCCGCGTTTTTCAACAGCAGCGGTCCTTTTCGCGGCATCAAGCGGGACCTGTACGAAGGCGGCATTCGTGTCCCACTGATCGTTCGCTGGCCGGGCCGGATAAAGCCCGGTACAAAATCGGATCATATCAGCGCCTTTTGGGACTTTCTACCCACCGCGGCCGGGATTGCCGGTCAGGAGATTCCCGCGGAAACAGATGGAATCAGCTTTCTGCCGGCCCTGTTATCCCGTCCCCAGCCGGAACATGAATATCTCTACTGGGAATTCCAAGAAAAAGGCGGCCATTATGCCGTTCGCAGCGGCAAATGGAAGTATATCCGTTTCCCCGACGGCCGCGAAGAGCTGTACGATCTTTCCAGGGATATGGCCGAACAGAACGACCTCTCCGGGAAATACCCGCACCAGGTTGAAATCATGCGTAAAATCGTTGACCGGGAAAAATCCTGAGCTTATTCATGCTCCCATTTAATCGCCCAGGGGTCTGCGGTTTCATGCTGAAAGGCTTGGATCTTTCCCTGTAATTTCTGCAGCACACCTTTGTATTTCTCCAGCCCCGCAAGATTGTGAATTTCATCCGGGTCGCTTGCAAGGTCATACAATTCAAACTCCGGCCGATGCAGGTACTCTTTGACCTTGCGTTTCCCGTACATCTCCAGTTTCCGTTTGCGGACCGCCTGCCAGGTCTTCGAGTCCCACAAATCCATCGCGTGCGGAAACTCAAGACCATAAGCGATATTCCAGATCAGCTTGAACCGCCGGTTTCGCACCATCCGCATCGGGTAATACATTGTAACCTCATGCAGGCTGTGCGAGGCGTACACCTCGTCCCAGCCGCCCGGATTCTTCTTCTCCAGGATCGGTAAAAACGATCGGCCGTGAAATTCCTCCTTCTCTGCCCCCACACCCGCGTAATCCAGGATCGTCGGTGTAATATCCGTATAGCTGATCATTGCGTGGTTGACATGCCCGGCTTTTTTCAGTCCGGGATGCCGAACCACCATCGGCAGCCGAATCCCCGGTTCATACAGGTTGGTCTTTGCGCCCGGAAAAGCGATCCCGTTATCCGACACAAACACGATCAGCGTATTCTCCCAGTGTCCGGTTGCCTTTACATGCTCGATCAGCCGCTGTAATCCGGCGTCTCCCCGCTGGGCACTCTCGTAATACTCCGCCAGTTCCTGCCGGCACTCGGGAAGATCCGGCAGGTAATCAGGCACAATCACATCCTCAGGGTCGACCGGGTCCGCTCCCTCACGCGGAAACGGCCGATGCGGCTCCATCGTCGCAAAGCAGATGAAAAACGGCCTCTCCGTGTCCGCCTCGATAAATTTCCTTGCCCGGTCTGCCATAACCGTCGGGACATTGAGCGGTATCCGTTTGTCAAAAGGGTACACCTCTTCCGGCGCGACGTGGTATTTCCCAACGCAGGCCGTGCGGTACCCGGCCCGGGAGAGCCGCTTGGGCAGAGATTCGGTCCCCGGCAGGCTTTTAAAATTGAAGACCCAGTGCGAAAGCCCGTACATGCCGTTGGCGTGGTTGTGCTTGCCCGTCAGGATCACGCTTCGGCTGGGGCTGCAAGAAGGCGTCGTGCAAAAGGCATGATCGAATCGTACTCCTTCACGCGCCAGTTCGTCCAGGCCGGGCGTCTGAATCACCGGGTTGCCAAAGCATCCCGCGTCGTTCATGCCCAGGTCGTCGGCAATATAGAGAATGATATTGCGGTTTTTCTTTACTTCTCCGCGTACATACGAGGGGGCCATGGAAAGCAGACCGAGCAGCCCGGCCTGTTTTAAAAAAATGCGGCGGTTGAGCGTTTTCATTCTCATGATTCCAGTGTAAAGGTCAATGCGGCAAAGGAAAATCCCGGCAGCTCTGCGACGGCCCGGCCGTTGTTAAAGAGGACTTCTTCAAACCTCCGGGAGGTAATACGGTCAGGTTCCTCAAAGGAATTCGACTCAAGGACATTGGGATGATGCAGGATCTCACCGCTTGCAAGCCCGGATATCGTCCTGTCGCAAAGCTGTATACGAGTCTCTATCGTGCTTTCTCCTCGGTTAAGAAGAAACACATTCAGCCGGTTACCATTTAGAATTGTACTCGCGTCAATTTCCCCAGTCAGTCCGTATGTTTCACTCTTATATTCAGGCCCGCTGATCCTGGTTTGCAAAGAGATGCCCTCACGCCGGCTCGATACCATCTCAAGCGGGTAATAAATCGTCTGTCTGAAAAGGCCGTCTTTGCTTGTCATCACCGGTGCGATCACGTTAACCATTTGCGCCAGGTTGGCGATTTTAACGCAGTCCGCATGCCGGATAAAGCTGTTCAAAAAGCCCGCTGCCGCCAGCGCGTCCTCAAAGGTATACACCTCTTCCAGCAGGGGCGGGGCCTGCTGCCACCTGCCGTCCCAGTTTTTCTCCCGGTACCAGGTGTTCCATTCATCGAAGGCAAGGTAATAACGCTTGTCTGTCTTTTTCCGCGCCTGGATATACCGGCAGGCCGCATCCATATCCTCGATCTGCCGATCGATCGAATGGGTAAACGCGAGAAAATCGCCTGTATTCTCCGTCGGTTTCTCGATGTACCGGTGCAGGCTGATATAATCGGCATATTCACCGACATAATCCATCACCTCCAGGTCCCACTGCATATAGCTGGGCATCACCGGTGCGCACGAGCCGCACAGCACCAGCTCCACCGACCCGTCCAGGTCTTTCATCAGCTTGGCCGCCTGCTGGGCCCGGATCGCGTAATCCCTTGCCGGCACATGCCCCATCTGCCAGCTGCCGTCCATCTCGTTGCCCAGGCACCAAAGCTTTACACCGTAAGGTTCCTGCCTTCCGTTCTCCTGCCGCAGCTTCGCGTATTTCGTCTCACCGCCGCAGTTACAGTACTCCAGCCAGTTACACGCCTCCTCGGGCGTCCCGGTCCCAAGGTTCACCGCCATCATCGGCTCCCAGTTCATGCGCTTACATAACTGCAGGAACTCATCGGTGCCGAACTGGTTGCTTTCGATGCTCTTCCATGCGATCTCCCGCCGAAGGGGGCGTTGCTCTCTAGGTCCCACGCCGTCAAGCCAGTGATAACCGGACACAAAATTCCCCCCCGGGTACCGCATCGCGGTTATTTTCAGCGGCTTGAGAACATCCATAACATCTTTGCGAATACCCTGCGGGTCTGCAAGCGAACTGTCCGGATCGTAAATCCCCTCATAAATGCACCTGCCCAGGTGCTCGATAAATCCGCCGAAAATGCGTTCATCCACCCGGCCGATTTCAAACGCCGGATGAACTGTTATTCGTGCCTCTTTCATCCAATGACTCCAAATATTAAAATATTAGGGACAGTCACCAATTTGTACAACTCTCTACTCTCAACTTTCTACCCTCTGTTTTCTAATTTTCGCACGGCACCCCCGGGCCGCTCAACCCTGCCGAAAGTCCGGAAGAAAAAATCGTACAAACGTTCGATAGAATTCGTACATTTGTACGATTTGGTTCTACAAAGTTGTAAACATGCCAAAAACCCTTACAATAATGTATCGAAAGCCCAAATTTAATACAAATGTATTAAAC
>CAYVUI010000073.1:0-23941 GCA_964454745.1 uncultured Pirellulales bacterium
AAACCCATCAATGTTTAGCATGTCAACTGCACATTAATAACTACTTCACATAAATGTGTTACTCGAACCTGTGTGCAGCCCCAATACTTACCTGCCCTGAGCATTGTCGAAGGGCCCGCTTGAAAGCAGCTTCGCGTCCTTTCGCGTTTTTCGCTGTTAAATATTAAAAATCGCCGAAGGCGAAATTCTTTGCGTCTTAGCGTCTTTGCGCGAGAATATTAATAAAAATCAGCCCCGGCCGAAGGCCGGATTCCATGATCTACTCTCAACATTCAACTCTCTCCCCACTGGCCCGAAGGGCGCCCTGAGCCGCTCAAACCTGCCGAAAGTCCGGAAGAAAAAATCGTACAAGTGTATGATACATTTGTACTATAAAATTCGTACACTTGTACGATTCGATTCTACAAAGATGTAGAATTCCAAAAACACACAACAAAAATGTATCGAAACTCCAAAATTCATACATTTGTATGAAACGTTTGTATTAAACATTTGTATGTCAAAATTCATACGTTTGTATTAAATGCTCGCTTTCAATCTTCCCCACTTCACCAATCAAATCCCCTCCCCCGGCACGCACCGTTTTGTACCATCCTGGTCCATGTACCAAAATGGTACGCGCCCGCGCCGATGGTACACGCTTTTGTAAACCCCTGTAAAACCGTAAATTATCGGACGTTTTCCCCCTTCCCCGTGTACCATCATGGTACAAACGCCCGTTTTGACACTCTCATCACCCCCTGGGCAACCTCACCCATAAACCCTTACACCACAACGACTTAAAATTTTTTATTTTTTCACCCCCCTGCTGGCACGCCAGTTGAAATATAGTAAACCGTCTTTGACAACAAAAAGGGAAATGAAGATGGCTCAAAACAGAAATTATAACTTCGCAGACAGTTGGATCAAGAGTAATGCTGATTATTACGGAAACCAACGTACTAACGGTAGGGATCAGCGAGGGCCAGATTCAGGCCCTGCGGGAACTGCCGGTCAGAGTCATCAACGTTAGATACGGCAACGAAGCAGTACGATCTTTTAAAAGTAAAAATATCAACAGCGTAGTCAGCCAGTGGTCCCTGGACGACATGCCCGACGGTGCCCTGCTAAGGGGCGTCAAGAGCATCAAGCCGGACCTGCCGACCGTCGCAGTCATCGAAAGCGGCAATACCGCCCAGGAAATCGAGGCACGCAGCCTCGGCGTCTCGGCGGTCATTACCGAAAACTGCGGCCGGGAAGAGCTGATCGAGGTACTCGCAAATCTGCTCGGCATCGCCGATGCAAACGCGATTGCCGCCGTCTACGCTGAACAAAATACGGGAAGAGAAACAAATATATAATCTCTATAGCCAGAAAAAAGTGGTCGTGGGTTTACTCTTCCTCGCCGCTGGGTTTTGGGGACGAACCAAGCCCGGCCCGAAATTATGATTCGTTTTTGGATCTTTGCAAAATAAATTTGAGTTTTCCTCCTCCTCCAGTCAGGCCTGGGTACTGGTTGACAGATTCAGGCCTGTATTAAGGATTATCACAGCCTCGGCTGTGAGGATGATAGATTGAGCAAGAACATGCTCGGCAGCTTGACGTAACAACTGGTAGTGATGGTGATTTGAAAAGTGAATAGGAAAGGAATTATCTGGACTTCATTTTCCTCCTCCATGGGTCTGAAGTTCACACTCGTGAAAGTCAGGCCCATATTTTGATCTTATCCTGTTTTCAGGAACGGTCAGGTAAGGTGAAGGAGTACCTGGAACCGGATATAGATCGGAAGGCATCCCAGGGCCTCATTGCGGATTTCCGCAGGTTCCGGGATGAATTCTGGAAAAGCAGATATTCCTGAGGAATGATTAACTTCATTTTCCTCCTCCTTCAGGTCGGGTTAAATTCCTTTAACCCGACTTTTGAGAGCAGCGCGGCTGAAAACCGCGAGAAAATAGTGGCTCAAAAAATGAGTTTTCCTCCTCCTCCAGACTGGGTCTGAATCCAAATAACCAGCACATCGGTTTCAGACCCAGCTATTTTAACAAAAGCGAGGTCATACCTCGAGAAAGTCTACACTCCGGGGTCAACCTAATATCACTGTTCGGTTTTAGGTTGGCCCCATTTTTATGCGCTTTGGGCAATTCGCATCAGGCTCAACCCGGAATTCCATCCATTTTGTGTTGATTTTGCCCCGCATTGATGGTATGGTTTGCCCATGAAATTGATCGAATCGAAAGGAATCGAGATGCGCGGGTTTTCACTGCGAACCATTTTATTCGTGTTTTTCGCCCTGGGCCTGTTGCTGGGCGGCTGCGTTGAGCGTAAACTGACAGTCACCACCAACCCTCCCGGCGCGGTCGTAAAGCTAAATGACGAAGAGATCGGCACCAGCCCGGTCACCGTCCGCTTCAAATGGTACGGCGATTACAAGGTTCTGATCCAAAAACCCGGTTTTGAGACAATAAACACGCATCGCAAGCTCGAAGGCCCAAAACACGACCATTTCCCCATGGATTTCTTCGCCGAGACGCTCACCCCGGAAAAGATTGTGGACTCCTACGAATGGCATTATGACCTTGAGCCCTACCAGCCGGTCGAGCGAGAGCGGCTCATCGACGATGCCGAAAGCCTGCGTTACCGGGCCGTATCCGAATTTATCCCCTGATTTTGTGTCTCAAACGCTCACGGTTTGACCGCAACAGCGGCTCGGAGGCGGTACCCTCTGCCGCGAACCGTCTTGATTAAGTGCCTCGATTTATCCAGCTTTTTCCGCAGCGACGCGATATGCACATCCACCAGGCGTTCGCCCTGCTCACCCGAACCGGCACCGATTTTCCCCAGCAGCTCTTCGCGTGTACAGTGCCCGGGAGCGGCGGCGATCAGTGCCATCAGGATCGAAAACTCACTGGGCGTAAGTTCCAGAGGCGTGTTATCCAAAAACGCCAGCCCCACTTCCGGGCTGACACTCAAATTCTCGACATTCACAATCCGCTGTGCCAGGATCGATGCCCCAGCCGGCCGGACCTGACTGCGCCGAAGCAGCGCCTCAATCCGCGCCAGCAGAACCCCGGAACTGAAAGGCTTGGTCACATAGTCATCCGCCCCCGCCGAGAGCCCCTGGATCATGTCAGACTCGCCGTCCCGGGCCGTAAGCAGGACAATCGGCACTTGCGCCGTCTCAGGGGCTTTTTTCAGCCGCGAAGTCAGCTTTATCCCGGTTGTATCGTCCAGCATCACGTCCAGCACGATCAAATCGGGCACTTTCCGGCGTACCTGCTCCATCGCCTCCACGCCCGAACCAGCCGTACGAACCGTGTAGCCGTTGGACGTAAAGGTCATCTCCAACAGTTCGCGGATATGAGGGTGATCGTCTACTATTAAAAGCTCCGGGTTCATAATGGGGGATTATAAATGCAGGACAGGATTCGTCCACATCATTTTGTTACTTTTTTGGCAGGTCGAACTGGGTAAAAACCCCAAATCATTTCCATACAAAGAGTTAAAACAGCTTACTCGTCGGTCATTCTCTCGATCAGGTGGTCAGAGCTTTCATTCCTGTCAGCCGGCAGGTCTTTGGGAATACTGAAATGGAAACACGTTCCCTGGTCCGGAACGCTGTCAACCCAGATTTTTCCGCGGTGCATTTCAATCAGCTCCCGCGTAATCGTCAGGCCAAGGCCCGTGCCGTGTTCCCCCGGACCGGTTTGCAGTTGCACCTGCACAAAACGGTCGAAAATTTGCTCCATTTCCTCTTTCGTCATCCCCGGTCCGTCGTCCTGTACCGCGAAGACCACCTCGTCATCCGCCTCCCGAACCTCGATCTCGACATGCCCGTTTACCGAAATAAACTTGACCGCATTGCCAACAAGATTCGTCAGAACCTGGATGATCCGGTCCCGGTCCGCCCGGATCGTCACCTTCTTTTTGGGCAGTGCCGCCCGCAAAGTGATATTCTTAGCCGAGGCCAGCGTCGTGAGGTTTTCCACGACTTCATTGACCGTGTCCTGGACGACAAAGCTGGTTTTGTTGAGCTTTAGAACCCCGGATTCAATCTTTGCGATATCCAGGAAATCGGAAATAATCCGTGAAAGCCGGTCAATACTGCGGTCGGCCATTTCGAGGTTTTTCTGCATATCCGGGGTCAGTTTCCCCATAATCCCCGCCATCGCGTTGGAGATGATATTCTTGAAGATGCACAACGGTGTACGCAGTTCATGCGAGACCGTCGAGACAAACTCGCTCTTGAGCCGGTCGTGTTCCTTGAGAATCTCATTGGTCCGAATCAGCTCCATTTCGACAAGCTTCGCCTCGGTGATATCCCTCGCATAGATATTGACATAATCGTCCGTATCCTGCTGAATGGGGGCAAACACCGTGGAGAAGAACCGGTCCCGGCACTTGACCTCGACGCAGTCGTAGCATCCCGAGGCCCGCACCGCCGACGAAAGCTGGAGCATATCATCCGGCAGCATTTCGCCTACCGATTTATCCCACAGCCGAAGCAGCGGATCGCTCGCCTTGTTGGCATAAATAATCTTCCCGTTCGCATTCACACGAAGCACCGGATTGGGATTCTCACTCGGGAATTGCGCCAGGTTCCTGGCCTCCTGTTCGATGCGTTTTAACTCGGTCACATCGAGCAAGAGCCCGTCAAAGAGAAACTCGCCCGAATCCAGCGGCTCAGGCCGGGCCACGCACTGGCACCACCGATGCATCGAATTTTCCGACCATCGGCCCCACCATTCCAGTGGTGCCTTTTTCTGGGCCGAAACTTCAATCGCCTGTAAAAACTTGCCCATATCCTGCGAATCAAACCGGCCAAACAAAATATTGGGATTGCGATAGAGCTGCTCGGGCTCGATTCCGAAAAGGTCCCGCGCCGAATCGCTGACAAATTCAAAACGAAACGTAGCGTCCTTGGCTCGAATCAACTGGAAAACCAGCCCCGGCGCATTGGCCACCATGCGATGGTAACGCTTTTCCGAAAGCGCCAGTGCCTTTTGCATCTCCTTTTGTTCCGTGATATCCTCCACCAGCCCGTCATACTTGAATACATTGCCCTGCGCATCGCAGTGCGGGATCATCGTATCACGTATCCAGCGGACCGTGCCGTCCTTCTTGCGAACCTGCAGTTCCACCGGCGCAATCTCTTTGGCGTCGATCACCGCCTGTATCTGGTCCCTGATCCCCGGGCGATAATCATCCAGCACAATATCGAGAAACAGCTCACCGTTATCGAGGAATTCCTGGGCCGAGTATCCCGTCACGGCGAGACAACCGCGGCTGCGGTCCGTCCAGATCGGCTGGCCGTGCTTGACATAGGTCGTGTACGTATAACTGGTCATCCGCATCAGCGAATGGTAATGGTTCAGGCTGTCGCGAAGCGTCGCGCGAAGCTGCTCGGGCGGACACGGCTTGGTCAGGAAACGGAAAATCTCCCGTTCGTTGACCGCCTGGACCGCAACCTCGAGATCGGCAAAGCCCGTCAAAACCACACAAACCGTATCCGGACAGGTATGGCGTACCTCCTTTAAAAAGGACATCCCGTCCAGGTCATCCATCTTCAGGTCACTGACCACGACCGCGTAAGGCCCGTTGTGTATCACTTTCTCAAGCCCCTCGTTGCCGCCGAGGGCCGTATCGACCTCAAACTGGCCATAAAGCTGGCGCCGTATCCCGTCGAGGATATTCTTTTCGTCATCCACAAACAGGATCTTCCTGGACAGATCATCCCGCATTGGCATATTCTTTCATATAACGGCTTAACAGGACAGGTTTATATTTCACAAGAAACGTTTCCAGACCGAGCTGTTCAAAAAAGTCCAGGTCCACCAGCGTATGGAGGCCGTCACCGGGAGACGAACAAAGCTGATGATCCAGGATATTGGCGGCATACACCGCGGTATTGATCGTAAAGTCCGACCCGACACAAAGCGCACGGTCATGGTGATACGCCGCGGTCTCGATCATCGAGTTGGGCAGTCCCCATAACTCGAGCAGACAACCGCCCAAATCCGTATGACACACATGCAGATTCTTTTCATATTCGTACAGGTCCACCTGCTGTTGTCTCGAGTCAAAGATCGCCTGCTCATACTGATCCGGACAGCTCGCGATCAGGATCATTTTTCCCGTATCGTGCAAAATCCCCGCCATCGTGGCAATTTCGAGTTCCTCTTCGTTCATCATCCGTTCTTCACACATGGCCCGGGCCAGCATTCCCACCCGGCCGCAGTGCTCCTGGAGACCGCCGATGTTAAACTTGCGAATCAGGCTCTCGGGCAGCTTCGAGAAAATACCCGCGGTCAAAATCAGGGCCTCTACCGTTTTCAAACCCAGGTACACCACCGCCCGAACCGGGTCCACGATCTCATGACCGGACCCATAAAAGCCCGAGTTGGCCACGTGCAGGATTTTCGATGACATCCCGATATCGCAGGCCACCAGCTTACCGATCTCGCGAAGCGAACAGTCCGGCAGATGCAGCAGATCGATCACCTGCTGATAAATCTTGGGCATCACCGGCAGCGAACGCAGCTCCGAGATCACCTTGCCCGACGGGCTGAACTTTAGCCGCGTATGCAGCTCAATTGCCCGCGTAATCTGGCTGGCCAGTGTATCGGCGTTGCACGGCTTGGGGATCATCTGGTGGACACACCGCGCCGCACGCGAACGCAAAGGCTGATCCGCATACCCGCTGAGCATAAAACGGATTGTCGAGGGATACAGCTCGCGAACCTTCTCCAGGAAAATGATCCCGTCCATGTCCGGCATTTTCAAATCCGAGATCACCATGTCATACCTCGAAGACTCCATCACCAGCAGCGCCTCCGACGCACTGGTCACGAATTCCATCTTCCAGTTCTTTCGATGGGTATACAGCATCCGCCGCAGCCCGTCGAGGACATAACGATCATCATCTACAAACAAGATCCGTATTTTATCCGTCATCGATTTTCCTGAATCTCCCGGTGCACCGGCAGGTAGATATAAAACTCCGTCCCTTTGCCGATCTCAGTCTCGTATTCCAGCCGGCCCTTGTGCTTTTCTTCGACAATCGATTTAATGATCGACAGCCCCTGGCCGGTTCCTTTTCCTGCGTCCTTGGTCGTATAGAACGGTTCAAACATCTTCTCCTGCACCTCCGGGGCAATCCCCGTCCCGCTGTCCTGGACACGGATCACCACATCCCGCTCATGCTTTTGGGTACGAATCTTGATCGTCCCCCGCTGTTTGTCTTTCTTTTGCCGCTCCTCGATACTGTGCACCGCGTTGATAATCAGGTTCAGCAGTACCTGGTTGATATCATCCTGGCAGCAGATCACCCGCGGCAGGTTGTCGTCCAGGTCCAGCAGGATATCCGCGATATATTTATACTCATTGCGGCAGATGACTACCGTAGACTGGATGACCTTGTTGATGTCCACCGAGTTGGCCCTGCGTTCATCGATATGCGAGAAGTCCCGCATCGCCGAAAGCATCGTAGAGACCCGCTTGATCCCTTCGAGGCTCTGCTCGATCGCCTGGGGAATTTCGTTGACCAGGAAACTGAGGTCCACTTCTTTACGAATCTCACCGATCTCGGAAAGCAGCCGCGCGCACCCGGCATTGAAATCCTCATCCCCGAGTGTCTCAAATCGCTCGTACAGGTCCAGGATATTGCGAACCTGCCCGAATGAATCCGACAGGAACTTGATATTATCCCCGATAAACTGGATCGGGGTATTGATCTCATGCGCGATCCCTGCCGAGAGCCGGCCGATGCTCTGGAGCATCTGGGTCCGTTCGAGGCTGGACTGCACACGCTTTCTCTCGGTATTATCAATAATCCACCCGTCAAATACGACCGCGCCCTCTTCTTCTCCGCTTACGGGAAAAAGGCGGTCGAGCACATGGGTACTGCTGCCGTCGCTCGAACGGATTCGATACTCGATGGACACGGGCGTGTTTTGCCTGACCGCGGTGTGAATTTTCTCGAGAACGGGATCGATATCATTCGGATCGATCAGGTCAAACCAACTGATATTTTTCTCGCGAATCTGATTGAGGGAATAACCGGTCAGATGCTCAATCTTCTTATTGACGTAGGTAAAGCGATGACGGCCCTGCTCGACCTGTGCCTGGTAAATCATCATGTCCAGGTGGTCCAGGATTCCCGTCAAGTCGCTGTTTTGCTGTAAGATGCGGTCCTTCGTGGTATTCGTCTGCATTTCCTATCCCAAATAGAGATAAACTTAGTCCGTCTACGTACACTGTATTATCATCGGCGAATTACGGACCGGTGTTAATGCAGAGAAGCGACAAAACGCCCGGAAATGAAAATTCTCTTTGTCCGATAATGATTTTAAAAACAGATTTGTTTTCACCCGTCCCCTGCCGAAAAAGCAACTTATGGGACCCGGCAACCCCGGTCAGCAGCCGGCCATTTTAATCATCATCCGCGCGATATCCTGGAGAGGCAGAACCTTTTGCGCTGCGCCCCGCTCGATCGCCTCCTTGGGCATGCCGAATACTACGCTGGTTTGCTCATCCTGGGCGAGGGTATGAGCGCCATGCTGCCGCATATTGAGCAGTCCGCCGGCCCCGTCATCTCCCATGCCCGTCAAAATCGCCCCCACCGCGTTGGCACCGGCAATCTTGGCAACGGAATTAAAGGTCACCTCCACACTGGGCCGCTGCCGGCAGACCATCGGGCCGTCCTTGATTTCCACGAAATAATTCGCCCCGCTTCGCTGAAGGATCATGTGGAACCCGCCTGGTGCGATCAAGACCGTACCCGGAACCACACGATCCCCGTTTTCCGCCTCCTTGACGTTCATCGCGCAGTGATTGTTAAGCCGCTGAGCAAATGAGTGCGTGAAATTGGCCGGCATGTGCTGAACAACGAGCGTACCCGGGACATTGGCCGGAAACCGCTCGAGCACCGTCGTCAGTGCCTGGACGCCGCCGGTTGAAGCCCCGATGGCGAATATCTTGTTCGTCGTCTCCGGCATCGAAAGCCGCTGCACGGACTGGACCGGGGGCGTTCGCTTCTGGAGTTTGGCCTTCGAGGCCGCACGGATCTTATCGACCAGGACCGTACACGCATCGCCGACCGAATAGGCCGCGCCCGGCTTGCACATCACATCCACCGCCCCGGCCTCGATAGCGGCCAGTGCGGTCTTGCCGCCCCGCGGGGTCAGCGAGCTTAGAACCACGACCGGCATCGGATGCGACTTCATCAGCTTGCCCAGGAACGTAATCCCGTCCATCCGCGGCATCTCGATATCCAGCGTCAGGACATCGGGCTTTAGCGCAATGATCTTATCACGCGCAATAAACGGATCGGGCGCCGTGCCGACCACCTCGATCCCCGGGGCAGTGCCAAGTTCTCTTGTCAGTACTTTTCGTACAATCGCGGAATCATCCACGATCAAAACCTTGATCGTCCCTGTTGCAGTCGCAGTCGTCATGGTGTTTCCTTAGTTTTCGTCAATCCATAGTGAGATCGCAAGCGGCCATTCTTCCACGTTGAGAACGGTAACCGTCTCACGGCCGATGAACTCGTCCCACTGCACCCGGTCTTCATGACGGGTCAAATGCGGAACGCTCAGGTCAAACACATCCGCGGGCGAACCGGCAATCAGCGGCAGCACCAGCCCGCAGGTCACGTTGACCAGCTCTTTCATCGCATCGGCACATTCCTCTTCCGTCAACTCGTCCTGGCCCGAAATATTCAGCGCCAGCGAAGTCGCGAAATCCAGCCCCGCCGCCGCGCGGATACGCCCGCTGACAGGACCGGCAAACTCGATTTCTGACATAATGACAACCTCCGGAGTCGGCGGTGTCTCTTCAAACGGAATCGCCATCAAAAACGCCATCTTTTCCAGCGCCTGCGTCACGGCTACCGAAACAACATTTTGGGTATCAATTGCACTCATGAGGGTACCCCGAGATTCTGAGAGATTATATTTCTGAAATCTTCCGGCTGGAACGGTTTATGCAGATAACCGCGAATCCCCGTATCCATCAGCCCGTCGATCCGCGTCGTACTGGACTCCGTGGAAACCACGATCACGGGAATTCGGCTTAGCTGCTCATCCTGCTTCATTTTTTCGACCAGCTCGAGCCCGTTCATCTCGGGCATATTCAGATCCGCCAGGACCAGGTCAATCTGCTGGCTGCGAAGACAATCAAGAGCTTCGATGCCGTTTCCCGCTTCAAAAATTTCTTCAATCGGCAGCTCGAGCATTCCCACAACCCGACGGATTGCAGCCCGCGTGAGAGAAGAGTCATCCACGATTAAGATATTTGCCGACATTTGAACATCCTTTCATTTGAACCAATCACTGCGAAACCCTGTTCGTCAGTGATTCGAATACCGCAATTTTCATTCATCACTTTCCATACCTGTATCTCCGTGACGTCAGAGCTGCTTTTCCACCCCGACCGAACGAACCGTGACCACACCGTCGTTCATATTCAGGTACATATTCCTCGGAGAGGTGCCCCCGATATCCTCGGAGTCAATAAACATCCCGTTTTGCCAGAGCACCTTTCGAATCGAAAGGTAGTTTCGCTTGCCGATGTCAAAGCCCTTGGGACCGGTCGCCATCGTCGAACCCCCGGCAATTTTCACCTGCATTCGCTTGGCCCCCGCCCCCATCGCCAGGAGCTTTTTGACCAAAATCGCCATGCCCGTATCCGCGAACATAAACGGAAATTTCTCCGCCTTGGGTTTATCCAGTGTCGAGGTCGGAAGCTGATAGTGCAGCAGTCCTCCGACTTTCGCCTGCGGGTCAAACAGAGCGACCCCGATGCAGGATCCGAGCGAATACGTCGTCAGCACATCATTGATGTCTGACGAAACCTTCGCATCTGAGATGTCAACTACGATTCTCTTTTTCACGATAAGATCCCTTTATGGTTTCCTGTAAATGGTAGGCTGAACGTACTGGAACCGATGCTGAATGCCCGTCAGGGATTCCGAATGCCCCGTAAAGAGCAGCCCCCCTGATTCCAGCAAATCGAAATATCGATTGACCAGCTTCTGCTGGGTCGGCTTGTCAAAATAGATCATCACATTCCGACAGAAGATAAAATCAATCGGGCCCTTGATCGGCCACGGTTCCATGAGATTGAGCCTGGCAAATACGATAATTTTTTTCAATCGATCCGAGACCTGGTACTCTTCCTGCCCCTTTCCAGGAAGCTTGGTCAGGTATTTCTGCTTCTGTGCACCGCTGACCGGATCGATCCGCTTCTTTTCATAAATTCCCTGTTTCGCACGGTCCAGGATCTGCGTCGAAATATCCGTCGCCAGGACCTTGATATCCCACGCGCCCATCCCCTCTACGGCGTCCAAAAGCGTAATCGCAATCGAATACGGCTCCTCGCCCGAAGAGCATCCCGCCGACCAGACACGGATTCGGCTTTGACGCTGGGCCTTCTTCCGGGCAAACATCTGCGGGAAAAAGACCTGGTTGAGATAATTGAAATGCTGATTTTCGCGGAAAAAGCTTGTCAGGTTCGTACTGATCGAATCGATCAGGTTGATAAATTCCTTGCCGGAAGGATCGGAAGTGGCAAATTTGATATACTCATCAAAAGTTCGAATCTTCAACGCGCGCAGCCGCTTGGCCAGCCGTGCACGAACCAGCTCTTTTTTACCTTCGTGCAGGTTGATTCCGCAATAACGATAAACAAGATCGCTTACCGTCCGAAAATCTTTCTCAGATAATATGACCTCTTGAACTAAAGTTTCGGCCATACATATTACCCCTTACAGTTCATTAAAATACTTCCTATTTTCGACAGTATTGTCACCGGGCTTAACCTGCATCTTTATATACCCATGAAGTCAAAATGCCGAATTATCGTGCATGAAGACGCCCAAAATCAAAATTATCCCCTTTTCAGCACGGTAAAAAGCCCTATTCAAATCGGCAAAAACTGTCACTGAATTAAGGTCTGAAAATGCGAGATATCGTTTATTTTATATAATTATCTTCAAACTCAGCGAGATTCCGATAAACTTTCACCTGTAAGGACCGTAAACCCTAATAAAGAGAATTCAAATGAAATCAGTTTTGAAAAAATTATTGATTGTTTGTATTTTTATCGCCCTCTTCACATGGGCAGCGCTGGTGGGGGCAAAGTATTACATAATCCCCGGCGCGATCAAGAGCGGCGCGATGGAAAAATCGCAGGAATTCTGGACCGGAGACCTCTCTATCGGGGAAGTGTCCTTCCACTTTTTCAAGCCGATTTTCATCTCCGAAATCGTCCTGACCGATTCGGCCGGCACCGAACGAGTCCGCTGTGAAGCGGTCCTGATTTCCCTTGGAAAATGGCACCGCCTCAAACCTGCCATTACCGAACTGGACATCGCAAAACTCTATATGCGCCCGGAAATCGGGCCTGCCAGCTTCGTACTGCCCGGCCTGACCCTGCCCGAACCGGACCCCAAAGAACAGGATGAAAAAGATTTCGAGCCCCCCTTACAGGCCATCGAAATCCGCGACTGCACCATCGAGTTTGACCATCACGACGAAACCTTCCTCTTCCCCGGCAACAGCCTTTCCTTCGGACAGGAAAAAGGGACCCTCAATCTCATCTTTTCATCCTCTCATGAAGAAGACTACCTGCACCTGACCGGCGAAATCCACCCCCAGAAAGACGGCCCCGCCGACAGCACCTTCCGCCTGACCATTGACCGTATGATCGAACCCGAGCTGGCCGAATTGTTCTTCACCCTCGCCGGCAAGGCCATGGAATACGACGGCAGAGGCATGCTAAACGGACACGCCGAAATCACCGGCGACCTTCGCGACTGGCGCGGCATGACCATCGATGGAGATTTCCAGCTCAGCGGCGCCGAGCTCGCTGTCCGCGGCTACCAGGTTCTGCGTGAATTCGACGCCCACATTGAGCTCGAAGCCGACCAGGTCGAAATCGACCAGTTCAAAGGCCTGCTCTGTTCGGGCACCCTCGACGGGTCCGCCCGCGCCGGACTCAAACGCCTCGCCCCGGATTACTACAACCTCGAATACGAAATCAAAGACGCCGACCTGACCGCACTGGGACAGGCTTTTACCGCCTTTCAATTCCTCAAGGGAGGCAAGGGCACTATGGCCTTCGGCGTGGAAGGCTACGCCGGCTCCACCCAGACCCTTCAGGGTGAAGGCTCGGCCGTCATTTCCGACGCCGACATACGCACCTTCCCGGTTCTCTCCGCGGTCCTATCCGTCATGCAGCTAAACTCCCTCGACCCCGTGAAAATCTCGGACCTCGCCGCACATTTCACCATGGAAGGTTCCGTACTCCGCTTTGACAAGGCAAGCGTTTCCAACGCCGTCTCTGCCATCGACATGCAGGAAAACGGCACCTTCGACATCCAGTCCGGCCAGGTAGACTGCTACGTCGTCGGCATGCCGCTGCACAAAGTCGAAAGCGGCCTCGCCAACATCCCGGTCATCAACCTCTTTACCCAGCTCAAAGACACACTCGTTCGCCTCAAGGTAAAAGGCCACTACCAGGACCCGCCCACCAAACTTGTACGCAAAGAGCCGATCACCGACCTGGGAAAAGGAACACTTGAATTTTTCCAGGGCGTAGCCAAAACCGGCGGTGATTTGCCCGGTCAGATCATCAATTCAATCTTCTCGCCCTTCCAATCCGATGAAAAAACCGAAGAGAAAAAGCCTGCGCAAACCGAACAGACGGGATAGAATAGACTTTTGCAATAGAAATGAAATTATGCGGAAAGGTACTTAACGGCTCTTAAAACAGAACGGTTATACCAGCATCGAGGATACCGAATTTTTCCGCTCCCACGCCGATTCGAGCAATCCAGGCACGTCAATAATTAGGCTCACACGCCCGTCACCCATGATCGCACCGCCGGAAATCCCGCGAACCCTGCCGATACCGGCACCCAGGCTCTTGATGACCACCTGCTGCTGGCCAAGAAGTTCATCGACAACCAAAGAGCCCTTCTTGCCGTCCTCTTCCACAACCACCAGTGACGATTCATGCGGAAGCTCGCTGTCCGGGTCAACTCCAAAGAGCTTATACAGCCGAACCATCGGCACAAGCGTTCCCTGGACCATCGCCATCTCGCCCTTGCCGGCCACCGTCGAAATCTGCGATTCCGTCGGACGGATGCAGCACTCAATCGAAACGATCGGGATAATATAACGCTGTGTACCGATCCGAACGATCTGGCCGTCGATGATCGCCATCGTCAACGGCAGGCGAATCGTAAAGGTCGTTCCCTTGCCAAGCTCCGACTGGATCTCGATCTTGCCGCGAAGCGATTCGATATTCTTTTTCACAACATCCATTCCGACACCACGACCGGAAATATCCGTCACCTTCTCCGCGGTCGAAAACCCGGCATGGAAAATCAGTTTATAAATTTCCTGGTCCGTCAGGTCGCTTTGCTCCGTGATAATACCGTTGTTGATCGCCTTCTTGAGCAGCTTTTCCTTGTCAAGCCCCTTGCCGTCATCGATAATCTCGATCACGATATTCCCTGCCTGGTGGAAAGCGCGAAGTTTGACCACACCCGTAGCCGGCTTGCCGGCCGCGGCCCGATCCTCTGCGGATTCAATCCCGTGATCCACCGAGTTACGGATCATATGAACAAGCGGATCGGCGATCTGATCGACAACAATGCGATCGAGTTCCGTATCTTCACCCTCGGTATGGAAATCCACCTTCTTGCCGGATTTTTGAGACAAGTCACGAACCAGCCGGGCCATCTTCTGGAAGACACCCTGGATCGGAACCATACGCATCATCATCGACAATTCCTGCAGTTCGCGAACAATCTTGCTCTGATGGTTGATCTTCGCCGTCAGTCCGTGATCCTGGGAGATATCCGTACTCTGAATCCCCTGGGCCACCATCGACTGGGCAATCACCAGCTCACCGACCATATTGACAAGGCTGTCAAGCCGCTGTGTACTGACCTTGATTTTTTCATCCGAAACCGCCTGCTTTTTCCCCGCAGGTGCATTCCCGGCAGGCTTGGCCGCTGGCTTGGTCTCCGCCGCCGGCTTGGCAGCCGGGGTTGGTTTCGCTTCCGCCGCTTTGGCCGCCGGCTTGGGCGGTTCATCAGTTTTTTCGGCTTTTGCAGGTGCGCTCTCGGTTTTTATCGGCTCGGGTTTTGCCTCGGGCTCTGCCTGCGATTTGGGTTCTTCCTCTTGTACTGATTTTGTCTCAACCGCCTCCGGCGTAACGGTTTGCGTCTCAGGCTCCTCGACGGGGGCCGGTTCTTCCGCTGCCGCCTGCTCGGGCTGCGGAACTTCTTTATTCTCGGCTTGCTGTGCCGGGGCCGTCTCTTCTACGCTTGCTTGCGGCTCTGATTTTGCCGGCTGTGCCTCGGCGGGGGCACTTTCCTGCGCCTCACCCTCGGCTGCGGCTTTGAGTTTCACCAGCAATGCGCCAAGATCAGGATTATGCACGACAACCCCATTGCCCTCAGCCGCCTTTTGCAGGGCACCCATCATCACCTTGAGCAGATCGACCGACTCAAAAATGACGTCCATATTCGTACCGACAAGCTGAATCTCACCCTTACGGCCGAGATCAAGCAGGTTCTCCGCAGAATGAGCCAGCGAACCGATATCCAACAGGTTCAAAAAGCCCGCCATCCCTTTTACGGTATGAAAGGCCCTGAAAATCCGGTTGATCGCTTCACTGTCGTCCGGGGCCGACTCGACCTCGAGCAGCCCGGCTTCCGCGTTTTCAATATGTTCCGCCGCCTCGGTGATAAAATCCATCACCAAAGGCAGGTCATCTTCATCGAGTTCGGTATCTTGACACTCTTCTTCGCTTTGCTCCGCCGTCTCGCCCTGGACCGTTTCCTGCCCTTCAGGCTCCGCTTCAACAACCGCCTCCGGCTGCTCTTTCGCCTCGGGCTCGGCCGGTTTCTCCTCTTTGGCCTCTGTCTGCGGTGGGTCCTGGCTTTCAACCGCTGCCTGCGGCTCGGTCTGCGTTTCTTCCGCTGCGTCGGGTGCAGGGAGCGATTCTTCTACCGTAACATCCTCAACCTTGGCCTCGGTTTCGGGTTCGGGCTCCGGCTGTGTCTCAACGACAGTTTCCTCCTCGGCGGTTGTCTCTTGAGCGGTTTCTATCGGGGTTTTCGGGGTGTCAATCTTATCGGACGTTTGAGTCTCGACCGCAGAATCCTCTGTCTGGGCCGGTTCGTTTTGCTTGGGCTCCTCAACCTCGGAAGATTCCGTCGTAATCACCATCTCCGATTCAGCAAGCTGCTCGGGGGTAGGTTCCTCTGGTTCTGCCTCGGCAGGTTTGCTTTCAGTTGGAGTGGCCTGAGTTTCGACGGATGGAGCTGAATCAGAATCCGAAACCACACCCTGAATCTGCATGGCCAGGTCGTGGATCGTGTCGACCGTTTTGCAGACCGCATCCAGTGATTCACTGCTGCCTTCGAGATTGGCTTTGAGCATTGTCTCGACCAGGCTGCATGCCGTTTGAGCGGCATCCGCGGTCTGGTCTTTCACCTGCTTGTCGAGCGGTTCGAGCGCATCGACTTCACGGACAATTTCCGCCAGGATCTCATGAAGAGATTCCATCTCAGACATGTCCGATGTCTTTGCGGCCCGGGCACTTTGTGCTGCCCGATCAACAAGATCAATAAATTTCAGTTCATTACTCATACGCGTTTTTGATCCCGTTTTACCCCTGAAAAACGTTTTGGAAAACGGATCAACTCCAAAACATATACTTTGTATCTTCGGTCAGTATGGAGGGGGGATTAAGACGAAAATGTCGCTGCGTAAAGTTTTTTCATCGAATGAGCGGAATATTCACGTACATAAAAAAAGCCCTCTGCCAAGTACAGAGGGCTCTAAGTCACAATGCTTTTCCACTCACATCATGTGGTAATTGCTTTCCATCCCTGGTTCAGTTCTTCAAGGAGTTTGATTACATCCTGAACCAACTTCGGGTCACATTTAAAGTTGGCCTGTGCCAGGTGTCGTATCATAAAATTGTACAAAGATCGTAAATTATCAGAGATCTCACCGCCTTCTTCCATGTTTAAGGTGGTGTTCAGCTCATATAAAATATCCTGAGCCTTGTTGATCAATTTCCCCTTGGCCTCGTAATTCTTCCGCTCCATCTCAACGACGGCCTGCTTGAGAAAGCGAATCGCTCCTTCATAGAGCATGACAACAAGCTTTCCCTTGTTCTGTGTAGTGATCGACGTTTCTTTGTAAACGCTGACTCCGTTCATACCATCTTTCCTTAATTGACTCTACACAGTGTATCGGACAACATCCGTTGTTGCCAACACATTTTTAAAACAAGAGGGAGAGGGGGAAACTCTCCCTCATTTATTCAGATTCCTGTGCTTATCGCAGCAGGCTCATTGCCATCTGCGGCATGCCGTTGGCCTGCGACAGCATGGATACACCGGCCTGAGACAATACCTGGTTACGGGTCATCTCGGCCATTTCGGTCGCGACGTCCACGTCAGATACACGAGACTCGGAAGCCATCATGTTCTCAGCGGTGATATTCAATACGCTGTTCGTGCTTTCCAGCCGGTTCATCATGTAACCAAAGCTGGCACGGGCACTGTCCTTAGTCTCGATCGCAGTACCTACCGCGGTCATCGCGGACTGGGCTGCACTTGCGGTCGAAAGGTTGATACCGCTGGCACTGTCAATACCCAGCGTGGCCGAACGTACATCCACCCGGTTGACAGCGATGGAGGAGTTGTTTCCGGACTGATCCTGTCCAAAGTGAATCGTAACACTGGCCGTCGCACCGCCGGCACTGCCCTGGAGCATCTTAACACTGTTAAATTCTGTTTTTTCGGCGATACGGGTGATTTCATCCGCCATCTGCTTGAACTCATTATTCATAATGGTTCGCTGCTTGGTGGAATACGAACCCGTTGAAGCCTGCTCTGCGAGTTCTTTCATACGAATCAGGGCTTCATCGATGGTGGCCATCGCACCTTCAAAGGTCTGAAGCATGCTGATACCGTCCTGGGCATTACGAGAACCCTGCTTGAGAACGGCGATATCCGCACGCATCAATTCACGAACCGCCAGGCCCGCTGCGTCATCCTTTGCCGTGTTGATACGCAGACCTGAAGAAAGGCGTTCGACGGATTTAGCCAAAGAGTCGTAGCTCTGGCCAAGGTGTCTTGCGGCATTTTCTGCCATAATGTTATTCTTGATTGCTAACATGTCTCAAACTCCTTACACTGAATTAAGAAATTGCCCCTGTCAGGACCCATTCAATTTTTAAAATACACAACTAAGACTCGGGTAAATTACCCGTCTTAACACTCTCCATTATCGAACAGATAAAACAGGACTTGAGATGATATTAGCAAAGGCACGACCTATAACCATTTAGGCCCGATAGTTTCCGATCGCAAGGCGGAAAGAAATGCAAAATTGAGAAAAAAAAATTTTCAAAAAAAAGGCCGATTTTTTCGTTCGACCGGAAAAATCAGCCTTAATGGACTCAGTTTTTGGTGTTTTATCAGCAGTTTTACTTGTCAGCGATGGCCTTCCAGCCCTTGTTGAGCTCATTGAGAATGCCGATCACATCCTGAATCATCTGCGGGTCATTCTGGATGTTTGCGTCGCTAAGCCGCTGCCACGAAAAGTTATACAGCTTCCGCAGGTTCTGGGCGATCTGGCCGCCCGCGTCCATGTCCAGCACCGAATTCAGCTCAAAAACGATATCCTGCGCCTTGACAATATACTTGCCTTTGGCTTCAAAATCACCGTTTTCGATAGCGGCAACCGCATGTTTGAGAAACTTTACGGCTCCCTCGTACAGCATGACGATGAGCCTTCCTTGGCCTTGGGTTGTGATTGCGTTTTGTTCATAAAGGGCAGTGGGGGTCATGGTTTCACTCCTTTGATTTGATCAAAATCCTTTTTGCATTCCTTTATAGTAAGGCCTACAGGCCCTGGTTCACCTGGCGGGACAGCCGTTCTGGCCTAACGGCTGCCCCTGATTCTGGTAAGAAGTCTATTACCCTCGCAGAAGCTGCAGGGCCATATTCGGCATATCATTTGCGTGTCCGAGCATCGCAACGCCCGCCTGCGACAGAACCTGCGTCCGCGTCAGGGCGGCCATTTCCGTCGCGACATCAACGTCCGATATTCGGGATTCCGCGGCCATCAGGTTCTCCGCCTGGATATTCAAAACCGAGGCCGTACTCTCGATACGGTTCATCCGGTATCCAAACGCCGCCCGGGCACTGTCCTTTGCCTCGATAATATCAGAAAGTGCCGTCATCGCGGAAACCGCGGCCGTTCCATCCGTTCCCGCAAGAGACAGGCTCCATAGCCCAAGAGCCGAAGCGGTCATATTTACCGAAGAAAGATCAATCGAAGAACCCATCCCGAAGTGGATTGTATTATTTTTACCCGCACTGTCGAGCATTTTTACACTGTTAAACTGTGTCGTTTTAGCGATTCGGTCAATTTCCAGGGCCATCTGGTTGAACTCGTTGTTCATGATATTACGCTGTTTCGACGAATACGTTCCCGTCGCCGCCTGCTCAGCCAGAGATATCATTCGAATCAACGCGTCATCGACCGCCGCCAGTGCACCTTCAAACGTCTGCAGCATACTCACCGCATCCTGGGCATTTCGATTTCCCTGACGTATAACGGCGATATCCGCCCTCATCAGCTCGCGAACCGCCAGGCCCGCTGCGTCATCTTTGGAGGTATTAATACGAAGCCCTGAGGAAAGCCGCTCCACAGATTGCGCCAGGGAATCGTAACTGTTTCCCAGGTGCCGGGCAGCGTTCTCAGCCATGATGTTATTTTTAATCGCTAACATACTTGGTTCTCCTTACCAATTTCCTTACTGCAAAAGCCAGACCAGATTTCAAAAGTGCCCGATAAAAACCGTTGTTTTCATCGTCTTCGTTTTTTATTATCGGAACTAAGCTATAGGACTTTAGAGCGTTTTTTTATTTTTTTCAGAAAGTCAGATAATATCTCCATTTAGGACCATTTTGCCCCATGATTATCGGAAGTTTTTCGCCCCTCCAACCCCCACTTTCTCCCAGTGAATGTCGTGCATTTTCGCAGCGAGGCACAAAGACTGTTATTATCGGACCTTCATATTGCAAAAAAAATCGCCCTCCTCACGAAGCGCGTAAAAAAAGGCCGCCCGTTTCAGGCGGCCTGGGATATCTAATATACAAATCGGGTCGGGATTTACCGGAGAAGCTGCATTGCCATCTGCGGCATTCCATTGGCTTGCGAGAGCATTGAGACACCGGCCTGGGCAAGGACCTGGTTCCTCGTCATGGTTGCCACTTCAGTCGCCACATCGACATCGGACACACGAGACTCAGAAGCCATCATATTCTCAGCCGTAATATCCAAAACCGTTCGGGTACTTTCCAGGCGGTTCATCATATAACCGAACATCGCCCGGGCACTGTCCTTGGATTCAATCGCACTGGCGATGGTCGTCAACGCCGATCGGGCCGCCGTCGCACTAAGGAGATTCGTTCCGCTGGCACTGTCAACATTCAGAGCCGAGGCCCTCACATCGACCGTACCAATCGAAATCTGGGAGTTATTTCCGGACTTATCCTGTCCGAAGTGAACCACCACTTCTGTTCCCACCGAGCCGGTCGCTGAACCCTGGAGCAGCTTAACGGTATTGAACTCCGTTTTCGTCGCAATACGGGTGATTTCGTCAGCCATCTGCTTGAATTCGTTGTTCATAATGTTTCGCTGTTTATCGGAATAGGACCCCGTCGCCGCCTGTTCCGAAAGCTCTTTCATACGTATGAGTGCCTCGTCGATCGCGGCCATTGCACCTTCAAAGGTCTGAAGCATGCTGATACCGTCCTGGGCGTTTCGAGAGCCCTGCTTTAGCACCGCGATGTCCGCTCGCATCAATTCGCGAACCGCCAGGCCTGCCGCGTCATCCTTGGCCGTATTAATACGCAAGCCTGAGGACAAACGCTCGACGGACTTGGCAAGGGCATCGTAACTCTTGCCCAAATGCCTTGCCGCATTTTCCGACATAATGTTATTCTTGATAGCTAACATAATTCATATCTCCTTACAATGTTCTGACCGACATCGCTGTCGTAAGACCACCTGACCCGATGATCAACGTAACACCATTTGCGATATATAGGACTTTAGTAACGTCTGATATTCTCAAAGATCTTTTCGCGGTTTTCCGCTTGTCAAATAAAATTGTCTCACTTTCCCGCTTATAACCTGTATTATCGGGTTCGTCTTGGCACACTTAAGGACTTTGTCACCCGAATTTGCGCCCGATAAGCTTTTCCAACGACCTATAAACACAAATTCCGCCCTATAATATCCAGTACAAAATCCACGTCCCATAATAGCCAGCACCCGCCGGGCCCAATCCCTTTATTTATCGGACAATTCCCCGTTATCGGACCTTGAAAACGTTATCGGGCCTTCCGATAATTCTATTTAGGTCCTAAAAAAAATTTTTATCCGGACCCCTTTTTTTTACTGGACCTTCTTTTTGGGCCCAATCTCACCACCCGACCTGATGAAATCCAGCCTCCAATTCGCCCAAAGTGCCTTCCTTTTAGGTAAAAACCACCGCCCTGCCCATAATACGGACCCAATAACTCCTTAAAACCGGATACCAAAAGATTAAACACAGCCGCCCTGCCGGTCGATAAACAGGTAGAACACAGCTTTATAAGGATACAAGACATGGCCGACGACCAGAAGATGTGCAAAAATTGTGTATATTACGACCAGAAAGCCCAGGAATGCCACCGCTATGCCCCCCAGCCGGTCGATCAGGACCTCCAGAAGAAGATCCGCTGGCCCAGCACACCCCCTATCGGATGGTGCGGAGAGTGCAGACGAATCCAGAAAGAAGAAAAACCTTCGTAAAACATCCCACAGGTTTCCTGCAAATTCCCACCCTCTATCCTTGACAAAACAGGATCAATTTTGTATAATTTCTCCTATATTTTCGGAGGGATTATGCAAAACACATTTTATAAGACAACCAGTTTGTGCCTGACGTGGGTACTGTTTCTTGCAAACTTCTGCCTGGCAGACAGTTACGGCTATGATGCCTATATCAACTGGGACCAACTGCCCAAACTCAAGCACGGCGTGCAAACCCATCTTGCCTCCAGTTACGACCGCAACGGCAGCAATTACGACTACAGTTGGTATGAATCCCCCACCGGCCGAATCACATACGCCACCACCGCCACCGTAAAAACCATCCCCGGCCCCGGCGTGCTTTACCGCATCTGGATGCCGCACCTGATGACACCCAAACAGTTCCCCATCCGCCTCTACTTCGACGGCGAAACCACGCCCCGTTTTTCCACAGATTCCAAAACCCTGCTAAACGACCTGGCCTACAGCTATTTCGACAGTTTCACTCTGACCAACACCTGCGCCGGCGGCCAGACCAGCCATGAGCCCATCTTCTTCAAAGATTCGCTCAAAATCGAAATGGACAATCTCGAACTGATTAACTGGAGCTACGGCAACTACTACCAGTATACCTATGCCACTTTGCCGCCCTCGACGGATATCCAGTCCTGGACCGGAACCCTTACCCCGGAAGACCAGCTAAAACGCGACTCCGTGATCGATATCTTCAATGCCGTCGGATCGCCCCCGCAGGGCAGCGCCCCTTGCGCCCCCTCGGTGAACTACGAGAATATCCCGATCCCCGCCAGTGCCGCCCAGATCATCAAACTAAACGGCCCGGCGACCATTAACAAGCTTACATTCAAACTGAGCGATCCCACCAATCAGGCTCTCGACAACCTGCTGCTCAAAATCACATACGACCAGACGCCCGAACCTGCGATTGAGGCCTCCTTTGCCGACTTCTTCGGCGCAGGCCACAACCGGGCCCCCTACCAGGCCCTGCCCATCGGCACCGATGCCCTTGCCCCGGATCAGGGCTATTACTGCTACCTGCCAATTCCATTCGTCCAGGGCATAGAAATCGCCATCCAGAACAACAGCCCAGATACCGTCACGCTCGAACGCATCCACGTGTCATACACTGCCGGCCCGCTCGACAATGACACAGCCTATCTTTACGCGAAAGTTACCGAAACCGCCAAACAGCCCGGCGACATCTATCATAACATCCTGACCACAACCGGCCGGGGTCATTATATCGGCGACATCCTCTACGTAGAACAAAACAACGCCAGCCTGTGGATACTCGAAGGCGATGACATAATCACCGTAGACGGCGACTACACCCTCTACGGTACCGGACTGGAAGACACCTACAACGGCGGAGCCTATTACAACTGGTGCACCGCCTGTCACCCCCAGCCCGACGAGCCCGAGGGCACCTACCCGCAGTCCGCGACCCGCCCGCTTAGCGGTATCCTGCACGTTGAAAACCCCGCCAACTACGCCCGGGCCGACCAGTACCGCTGGCGACTGGCAGACTGTATCCCCTTTACATCCTCATTGGAGGTGAACATTGAAAACCGCTATGCAAAGGACGGCGCAACCTTCCGCTCCGTCGCCTTCTGGTACCAACTCCCCTACCCCGCAAATGATTACGCCCGCTTCCAGCAGCTCTCTGAACAATGGAACCACCCGCAGTGCACCTCCTGCGAAGGATTCGACACGGACGGAAACCGGAAGATCGACCTCACCGACCTGGACGCCCTCGCCGCCTCCTGGCTATCCCCTCTTCTCTAACTAGGGACAGTCACCGGTCTAGCCATCGCTCTACGAACCCTCCGCAGGATGAGGTAAAATACTCTATTCATTTTACCCATGCTGATATCTTCGTGCTTTTCGTGGTTAAAAAATGAAATAGATTGTTAAGAAAGCACTGATCAATGAAAATATCCAGATTATTATTAATTGATACTATTTTTGCATTATGTTGTATTATTGCTTTGCTAGACCTTAAACAAGCGAACTCGGTTTGTCTTTCAATGAATTCCGAGCTTGGC
>CAYVUI010000074.1:0-23872 GCA_964454745.1 uncultured Pirellulales bacterium
CATGCACTGCCGGTTTGCCCGGCTCCGCTGGAAGTTTTCTTTAACCGCCAGGCCATGCAGCTTGCACGTTATCCCAACAGTGGCTTTGTGAAGATAGGAAAAATAATCGACAAGGGTTCATTGCCTCGCCGCAGGGATTACACCAATCGCGGCGGGACTTTTGTCTATACAGACGACCGGCATGCCAAATGGGTCGGTCTTGAAGATGTCTGGTTCCAGGGAACTTTTAATAACGGCTATGCGGATGACAAGATTCTGGTCGATTGGATTGATCCAGACAAAAAGCAGGTCAAACTGGCCAGCCCGCACATGTATGCGCTGGGATCAGGAAGAGAATACCAGCATTATTATGCCCTCAATATCCAATCCGAATTGGATATACCGGGAGAATGGTATCTTGACCGCGATACTGGTATACTGTATTTCTGGCCGCCGGATGAGATAGAGGACGCGGAGGTCCTGGTTTCGATCCTGGAGGATCCGATTATTTCTTTTCGGAACGCATCTTATATTTCACTGGAGAACTTGATCGTGGAGTGTGCCAGGGGGATTGGGATTTATATCGAGGGGGGAAGTGATATCGAGATCAAGGGTTGTACTGTCCGCAATGTAGGCACCAGTGGGATTTTCATGGGCCAGGGTGCCAAGCAGACCGTAGATTATATCACACACGATGATTATGAAGGCGTTCCCATCAGTGAACGCGTGGGAAATCTTCAGGGTCATATATACAGCAATACCACCTGGGACCGAAAAGCGGGAAATCATCAGAAGATTATCAGCTGTGATGTTTACAATACCGGCTCCGGAGGTATCTATCTCAGCGGCGGCAGCAAAAAAGATCTCGTCCCGGGCGGCTGTGAAGCAATAAACTGCAAGGTGTACAATTATAACCGAAGAAACCGCTTTTTATGGTCCGGAATAAACATCGACGGCTGCGGGAACCGCATTGCCAATTGTGAAATATTTCACAGCGATTTCCAGGCTGTTTATGTCCATGGCAACGAACATATATTTGAATACAATTATTTTCACGATATCGCCCAAAATTCGGATGATACCTCTGCGTGGTATCTCGGCCGTGATCCAAGTGATCGGGGTAATGTCATTCGCTATAACATTTTCCAGAATGTAGGGCGCCCGGACCGATCCGTGATGGGAGTCTATTGTGACGATGCGACAACAGATGTTACTGTTTATGGAAACGTATTTTACAACGTCGCAAAAGGCAGGGCGGCAGTGTTTTCCAACGCCGGGCATGACCTGACGGTTGAAAACAATATTTTCGTGGATTGCGGCTCGGCAATGGAGGTTAGCTCGATGTGGTATACGTGGGGCGCCAGGGTGCATCCACAGTACGGCAGTATTCGAGAGCAGTGTTTCGGCCCTGGAGGAGTATACAAGGTACGGATGCAGCAGAGCCTGGATATTACAGCAGAGCCGTATAGTACTAAATATCCCGGATTGGTTGACTGGCTGGATCCGTTACCGGGTACGGAAGATGAATATGTCGGGATGAGACCCAGAAGAAACGTCCTCAAGAACAATATTATACTGGCATGCAAAGAAGAAATCATGCTCCGCGGACCGTATGCCCAGTGTGAAACGGATAATTTTGTGAGTGAAACCGGCACAGAGCTTGTGAAAATACGTAATTCCTATCCAATTCTCGACATCAGCCCTGCAATTTACGAGATGCTTACCGACTTTGAAAAAATTCCAAGTGAAAAGATCGGCCTGTATAAGGATTCATTAAGACAGAGCCTGAACTGACATGAAAGCTGCAAACTTCAAGGAGAGTTATCAAATCTCACCTGACGACCTGAATCGTCTTGAAAAGCTTAAAGAGGAATATCATCTTCTTTACGATTCCCCTCAGACATGCCGTCCTAAAATTATTATCAATGTGGAATCGAAAGATAATATCCCCTGGGAACAGCAGCTAAGCGATCCCATGGCGATGCTCAAAAACCAGCTCGATGATATCCATAATCATTTGCAGGTTGGTGACGATTTTCTTCCCGCGGTCAGGGTCAATTTTGGAACGGGCATCATTGCATCTGCTTTTGGGTGCGAGTTGGTAATTCCTGAAAATAACCTCCCGGCGGTTTCCACACATGCACTGAAAAGTCTCGATCAGGTCTGGCAGCTGCAAAAGCCTTCCCTTGATTGTGAGATGTATCAACAAATCGAACGCTGGATTGGGATTTGGCTTGAGAATCTGCCCGAGGGAGTCGCCATTCAGCACCCGGATATCCAGGGGCCTTTTAACAGTTCTCATCTGATACGCGGCAATGATATCCTTACCGACTTTTACGATGATCCGGATGCCGTTTGCCGACTGCTCGATGTCGTTACCGATCATACGATCGAAGTGTTAGCCCATTTTAACCGTCTGATTAAAAAACAGCATGATTGGTTCCACGACTGGGGGGGCGCCTACTGGAGAGGAAACGGCCGAATCTCCAACTGCTCAGTGGATATGATTAGTCCTGATTTCTACAGGAGATACGTCCTGCCCAGGGACATCAGGTTTATGCAGAGCATCGGCCGGGGTCGGATGCACTATTGCGGCGGTTCATCGAAAGTCATAGAATCATTTATTAGCAATCCGTGGATAACGGGCCTGGATATCGATGCCGGCCTGCATGATATGTGGCAGATGTCTGCGATGTGCCCGGAAAATGTCGTACTCGTATTGCAAGAGTACGGTAAGTCTTTTCCGAAAATCGATCGATTGCTTGCGGGCGACTGGCCGGCAAAAAGAAACATAATTCTGTATACAAGTGCACAAGACGTGGAGCAAGGCAGGGAACTGTTGGCCAGGCTGCGGCAGTCCGTGCCTTATTCGCACGGCCGTCCTTTGTAAGGGGGGCATGAATATTGCTTTCTGACGGTTATGATTCGTGTATGTAAAGCTCAGGGCATTGATGTTGATAGAAGCCGCCCCAAACTCTCATAGGAGCAGAAAATGAAACAGAAAACGATTTTATGTTATGGCGATTCGAACACATGGGGCTACGACCCGATCAACGAATGTAGATATCCGCGGGACGTGCGATGGACCGGTGTTTTACAAAAGAAGCTCGGGTCAGAATATCACATCATAGAAGAAGGCCTTTGCGGCAGAACGACGGTCTGGGATGATCCGGTTGAAGGACACAAAAACGGATTCAAACAGCTTATTCCAATACTGCATAGTCATTGCCCGCTTGAGTTGGTAATCATCATGCTGGGCACCAATGATTTGAAAAACCGTTATTCCGTTTCTGCCACGGATATTGCATGGAGCATTGGGCGGCTCGTCAGTACGGTTCAACATTGTGAAACACCCTATACAGGGCCCGCGCCGGAGGTTCTCGTAGTGTGCCCGGCTCCGTTAAGTACCGCAGAGCAAGGCCCTTTTGGAGATATATTAATCGGCGGCAAAGAAAAATCGATTGCTCTTGCCTCGGTTTTGGGTGAATACTGTAAAGAAAATAATATTGAGATGTTCGATGCAGGCAGTGTGACTACCATAAGTGATGCGGATGGGATACATCTTCAGCAGCCGGAGCATTTGAAGCTGGGCAAAGCCCTCGCTTTAAAAGTGAAAGACATGATCGAGGATAAAGGCAAGGAAAATAATCTGTAATAGAACCTGCCATATGACCGGTAATTGGCTGGGGCTGCTTTGTTGTTGAAAGTTCAAATCTTCCGGGCCCGGGCACTTCGGAAATTCACTCCAGGGCTTGGAATTTGCATTGGATTTACCACATAGGACCGGCTATTCTTATTCGAATGCAGATTGAAGAACTCAAAAAAGGCTCCCAGGAGGCGTTCGCCCAGCTCGTAGAGCAGTACTCCCGCAGTGTCATCGGGACCTGCATGAGCTTTGTACATAACCTCGAGGATGCCGAGGATATCGCACAAGAAGTCTTCATCGAGGTCTACAAATCCATTCGCCTGTTCCGCAGGGAATCGGACATCAAAACCTGGATCTACCGGATTGCGATTAATCGGTGCATTGATTTCACCCGGAAGCAGAACCGCAAAAAGCGAATTGCGGATATGAAAGGCCTGTTTTTGCATAAAGACAAACCTCAAAATACTCCCCACCAGCAGCTCGAAGAGCAGGAACGCAAGGAACTGCTCGCCCGGCAAATTGCGTTATTGCCCGAAAATCAGCGGATCGCCCTGGTTCTAAGCCGCTATGAAAAAATGAGCAATCAGCAAATCGCCCGGATCATGAAAACCAGCGAATCCGCCGTCGAATCGCTCCTGCACCGCGCCAGAAAGAATCTGCGTAAAAATCTTGCGAAATATTTTGAAAAAAACCTGTAATCACCGCAAGGTCGGCCAAAAGATGCCGTCTAACACTACAGAACAACGAAAAGGATACAAAAATGGATAACCGGATACAAAATGAGATTGATAAAACACTCGGGGCCATCGACAACGGCGTTGACGTTCAGGTCAGCCCTGCGTTTATGGACAATATCAGCAGCCGGATCGAAAAAATCGGCACTCCGCGGGCTCCCGGATACAAAAGCCCGATGTTTTACCCGGCTGTGATCGCTCTTTTGGTACTTTTCAATGTGGCGGTTCTCCTGGTCAGTTTTACGCAGGCCCAGCCTGCACGGGATGGTGCACAAAGTCAAATCAGCGTACTGGCAAATGAATACGGAATCGGATCGGAGACTTCTTTGAATTTTTAAGGCGGCGGCAATGGATTATTTCACAAAGAATAAAATGCTCTTCTGGTGTGTCATCGTCCTTGTGATTGTGAACATTATCACACTCACGACATTTTGGATGCAAAAACCCCATACACCGCCGGTTCACAAACAAGGCTCGAAACAGGACGGCCAGGCACTGATGGCCCAGCGTCTTGGACTCACCGACGAACAAGCCGGTCAAATCGCGGAAATCCGCGCTGACCATTTCTCGCGAACCAAACCCCTGCAGGATGAAATGCACCAAATTCGCCTTGAACTGCTGGATGAAATTTTCGCCGATCAGCCGGATCCGGAACGAATCAATGAACTTCTCGAAACGCTGAAAAATCAGCTTGGGGAATTTGAAGCGAATCTGTGCGATCATTTTCAACAGTTAAAGGATGTATGTACACAAGAGCAGGTTGATGAACTCAAAACGATGCTCCGGGACCTGATTGAGTCCACCCGGCCCCGTCCACAGGGGCAACCTCCTCATGAGCGGGAGGGCATGTCCGGGGGGCACAGGCCCCCGCATCCGCCGCCTCGTCGGTAACAGCGGTTTGAAAACAAATCTAAATTTCAAAAACTGTAAAAAGCAGGTCGGGCCCGGACTGCGCAAATAGAACGGCAACGTATTGATGAAGGGAATTGAAAGATGAAAAGAAATGCCATGATCTCGTATCTGAAAATTCTTGTCCTGTTGATGATATTCAATGTTTTGGCTGCAAGGGGCCAGATTACTTCTGTCAATCCAGCCTCTGCACCGCAGGGCACAACAGGCCTTACCGTAACTTTTACGTTGGATTCGTCTGCGATGCCTCCGGTTCCTCCATCGGGCGTCATGCCCCGGACGGTCACTCTCGGCAGCATCAGCGGCACTTCTTTCGATCACTCCAGCCAGTATACCGTAACTGCCGAGTTTGATATCCCTGGAGATGAGGCCGTAGGGGCAAAAGACGCTTGCATTACATTTCTCACTCCCCAGAACACAACCCTTGAGTATACCCTCGCCGGGGCTTTTACGGTCACAGGCGGCAGTGATATGCCGCCGAAGATCTACCAGCAGCCCCAGTCTCAGGTCGTGCGAATAGGCAGAAGTGCAGCTTTTACGGTCGGTGCATGGAGCACGGGGCCGCTGGCCTACCAGTGGTATAAAGACGACGTCGAAATTCCCGGTGCTGAATCTGCGTCCTATACAATCACTTCTACCGCACAGTCCGATGTGGGCAATTACAAATGCATCGTAACCAATGATTTCGGTTCAGATACTTCCGAAATTGCTTGCTTAACTGTCAATACAGATCCGCTGCCTGAATCCAGCTATCCAATCGTCGATACCGGGCAGGTCAAATGTTACGATAACAATGCCCAAATTACGGCCCCTGCATTCGGTGACGCATTTTATGGTCAGGATGCCCAGGTAAACGGCAACCAGCCCAGCTACACCGTAAGCAATGACGGGCTGACGGTGTATGATAACGTTACAGGGCTTACCTGGACCCGGACCGCCGATATCAACAATGACGGAGCCATTGATGTGGACGACAAACTGACCAGTGCCGAGGCAATGTTATATCCTGACGTTCTAAACGCGGTCAGTTTCGGCGGATACAAGGACTGGCGCCTGCCGACGATCAAGGAGCTGTATTCGCTGATGAACTTCACAGGCGAGGATCCCAGCGGCTACAGCGGCGATACATCCGGCCTGGTACCGTTTATTGATGACGAGACCTTCGGCTTTGGGTACGGCGATGAAAGTGCCGGCGAGCGGATTATCGACGCCCAGTGGGCAAGCTCAACTATGTATGTCAGTACAACCATGAACGGCAACGAGACCATGTTCGGGCTAAACCTTGCAGACGGCCGAATTAAGGGATACCCGACGAATAATAAGCTGTACTATGTCTATTTCGTTCGCGGCAACACTGATTACGGGGTCAATAACTTTGTGGACAATAGTGACGGCACAATTACCGACAAGGCGACAGGCCTGATGTGGTCGCAGGATGACTGCGGGGCGGTTGACGGAACCGGGCCCTGGTCAGGCATGAACTGGCAAGACGCCCTCGCGTGGGTGCAGGCCCAAAACAGTCAAAGCTACTGTGGATACAGTGACTGGCGTCTGCCCAATGCCAAGGAGATGCAGAGCATCGTGCAATATACCCGTTCGCCGGATACCACGAATTCGGCTGCGATTGATCCGATTTTTAATGTGACGCAAATCACAAATGAAGCCGGTGAAGTGGATTTCCCGTGGTACTGGACAGGTACAACGCATGCCAACACCGGCGGCCAGGGGCAGTCTGGTGCGTATATCTGCTTCGGGAAAGGACTTGGTTACTGGACGAATGTCTGGCAGGATGTACACGGTGCCGGCTGCCAGAGAAGTGATCCTAAATCCGGTGACCCGGCGGATTACCCGACAGGCCACGGCCCACAGGGCGATGCGATCCGTATTTATAATTATGTCCGGCTCGTGCGGGATGTCCAGTGTGGCCAGCCCGGCTATGTCTCTGATTTGCCCGGAGATATGAACGATGACTGCAAAGTGGACTTCTTTGATATGGCAAATTTTTGCGGCGGCTGGCAGAGAGATTACGATCTGTCGGCTTTGACCAAGGTAGCTGAGAACTGGCTCAACTAGGTTATTCCGGTTGAATCAGCGGATAAAACAGGGTGCGGCAGTTTGTCTCGGATAGATTGCCGCATCCTTTCCCTTGTTAGGCAAACCTAAATCGGATTCATTACATATTTCTTGCGGTATTCAACCGGGGTTATCCCCTTGATGCTCTTAAACAGCCTGCCCATGTGGTGCAGCCCGTTGAATTCGAGGTTCTCGGCAATCTGGGAAAGGGTAAGATTAGTTCGAACCAGCATATTGACAACCTGCTGGGCCCGATGAATCCGAATCTCATGGTTGATCGACCGTTTCAATGCCTTGCGAAATTTCCGTTCCAGTTGTCTTCGCGATATCGAAACCTCGTCACAGACATCATTGACCCCGATAAGCCGATTGGAATGCTTGCGGATAAACTGGATCGCTGCGGCCACCTGCTTGTCTTCAACGGCGACAACATCGGTTGAATGCCGGGTTACCACTTGCGTGGGGCGAATAAAAATTCGATTTCGCGTGTTTTCTCTGTTTTGCATCAGCCCGTCGAGCACCTTTGCGGCCCGGTATCCGGCCTGCTTTGAGTCCAGCGCAATGCTCGACATCGGCGGATCGGTCAAATCGCAGATCAAGTCATCATTATCCACACCGATCACAGCCACCTCTTCAGGCACATTGGCACCGATCACCTTGCACGCCTGCAACACATGCTGTCCCGCGATATCATTACAAGCCATAATACCAACCGGCTTTTCAAGTCCGTCGACCCAGCGGGAAATTTCCAGCACCTCGTCATATCGCGTTTTTTCCGATTTGAGAGGGTGAGACATTACCGCTACACGATGTTCATACTCCCCCAGGTGCTCCGCAAATCCCCTTCGCCGTTCATTTGACCAGTGCTCATTTGTACAGCCGTAAAATCCAAAACGGCTTAGCCCAAGGCCCAGGAGATGGCTCGCCGCCATCTGTCCGATTTCCGTATCGCTGGTCGAAATCGTACTGATATGCTCAAGTTCCGGATCATTGGGATTTTCCACGAAGATCACCAGCGGCAGGCCCAGTTCAAGCACGATATAGGCGGCCCTGCTTCCAAGAGCCGATGCAACCAGGCCGTCCGCCTTGAGGTTCCTGAGTTCATCAATCCCCTTTGCGGCCAAATCCGGCTCCCGGTAGAAAATCCACGGACCGGCCTGAATCGAATACTGAGCGATTCCGCGTATCAAATCCCTGGCGTAAGTTGCTGTTGAATCAAGGTTTAGGACGACTTGTCTGATGGTTTCAGGCGGCATTTGTAAAAAAGAGTGTGCTTTCGATTGAAAAGTTCCGCTTTTTCACCGGTAAATATCTATAAAATAACAAGCTACAGTTTTTATGTGAAAAATAACTGCCCTAAAGGATATACATTTCGAGGTACAGGATTTATAATCTCATTTATGTCGCATTCAAACCAAAGTAAATGCATAGGCTTCAAGACCGGCATGTCGCATAATATCCATAGATTGTCGCAAAGTGACCTTCGTTTTGCAAGCAAATTTGATTAAAATCCTAATTAAAAGGGCACGATTATGAAAAGTATCAGCAGACGCGGTTTCTTAAGAAAGTCGGCGGGCGCACTGGCAGGTTCATTTCTGGGCCTAAGTGCCCTTAATCAAACAAATACATTTGCGCAATCCAAACCTACCGAAAAACCCAATTTTATCTTCCTTTTTGCCGATGATCTCGGCTGGGGCGACCCTGGCTGCTACGGAGGCAGATTGAAGACCCCAAGTCTCGATAAACTTGCACGGCAGGGCACCCGGTTTTCCCAGTTTTATGTCTGCGGATCGGTCTGTTCACCCAGCCGGGCCGCGATTATGACCAGCCATTATCCCGCACGCCACGGCGTTCATGGCCACTTTGCAAAGACTTCTCTAAACGACAAACGCGGAATGCCGCATTACCTGGATACAGAATTCACCACTGTCGCGGACCTGCTCTCGCAAAACGGTTACCGGACCGGTCACTTTGGCAAGTGGCACTTGGGTTATGATACCCTCAAAAACAAACCCGAATTGCAGGAAAAATGTTCGCTCGATCTTTATGGATTTGACGAATACCAGCTCAGCAACGATCAATGGAACATCTGGAGCCCTCAAAACCGTCCGGTCAGCACAAAAATGGTGCTCGACAAAACTTTTGAATTCGTCAAAAAGAACAAGGACCGGCCTTTTTATGCCCAGGCCTGGTTTGCCGACCCGCATGCAACGCTCAATCCTTCCGATGAGCAGATGGACGACTATGATTCGATCTATTTCAATCCCCGCGGCGTAGAGCACCGCAGCACATGGGAGATTTACGGTGGAACCGTTACCGAGATGGACCGCCAGATTGGGATTTTCATGGACAAACTGGATAAGCTGGGCCTTGCAGAAAACACATACGTTATCTTCTCCAGCGATAACGGCCCCGAGGATATCCATATCAGCAATGCCACCCACAGTGGTGTCGGCAGCCCCGGGCCGTTCCGCGGGCGCAAACGCAGCATTTACGAGGGCGGCATTCGTGTGCCGTTTATTGTACGTCGACCGGGCACGGTTCCCGCCGGCATGCTAAACGAAAAAAGTGTGGTCGCCGCCGTTGATTATATGCCGACGATTTGTTCGCTTGCCGGGGTAAATGTCCCGGCCGGTGTGAAATCCGACGGCCAGGATATGTCAAAGGCCATCCTTGGCGATTCGATAATGAGAACCCGCCCCCTGATGTGGGAATGGCGGTACAAGGTTTACGGGTATAAACATCATTGTCCGCCGATGCTGGCGATTCGCGATGGAAAGTGGAAGCTGCTGATGAACCCTGACGGCAGTCGCATCGAGCTGTATGATATCCCCGCTGACCCGATGGAGCTTAATAATCAGGCCGATCGATACCCCGAGGTTGTCAGTTATATGAGCAAAATGGTCCTTGCATGGCAGGCCGAACTGCCTGAGAGCCCGCTCGACCCGGAAGCCGGCAGAAACGATTACCCCTGGCCCCAGGATTACACCCAAAAGAACGGTTAGAATATGACGGACAATGTGACAAGAAGAAACTTTCTCAAGCTAAGTGGTCTTGCCGCCGCGGCGGTTACCGTACACAATAGCGGCTGCACGGAGTCAAAGGCAAAGTCAATGGCTTCGTCGAAATTTACCCCCACGAATCGAAATGTCGTGGTGATTCTCTGTGACCAGCTTCGCAAAGACTTTTTGAACATTTACGGTTGTAACGCGGTCCCGACGCCGAATCTCGATATGCTTGCGGCCAATGGTGTCGTTTTTGACAACGCGATTACCCAGTCGCCGGTTTGCGCCCCGGCCAGGGCCTGCATGATGACCGGACGCTATGTCTCGAATCACGGTGTATGGACCAATGATGTGCCGTTCCGTAAGGACCTCGAATACATTGCCGGGAATATGAACCACCTCGGCTATGCAACCGGCGCTTTCGGCAAGCTCCACCATTACCCCGCGGATGATCCCAAAGGATTCAGCCATACCAAACAAATGGAGGAAACCCGGCTGGGCAAAAAAGATGATTACTACAAATATTTGAAAGCCAGGCATCCTGAGATCAAGAACATTCTTGGCAACTACAACCGCACAGAACTCGTCTTTAACTATCCCAGCGAAGATTATTACGAGTATTTCATTGCCTCCGAGGCGATCAACTTTATCGATCAGTCCAGCGCTGCCGGCAAGCCGTTTTTTGCCTGGGTTTCCTTCCAGGGCCCGCATACGCCCTATGATCCGCCGCGTGAAGTCAAAGGCACGGTCAATGCGGACAAGCTGCCCCGCCCCGTGGACTGCGATGAATCCCTGATGCCCGATGTCCAAAAATACCGTTCGGCCATGTTCCCGCCGCCAGGGCCGTTACAATGGAACATGAAAATCCGAGAAGCCTATGGGGAGATGATTCATTATATCGATCTCCAGGTCGGCCGGATCATAGCGGAATTAAAGGCCAGGGGCCTTTACGAGAACACGACTTTTCTCTTCTCCGCGGACCACGGCGACCTCATCGGCGACCACAACAATAATTACAAGGGGCCGTTTCCTTACGAGGCTCAGCTTGCGGTACCGATGGTCATCTCGAACCATCCCGACCTTGCAAAAGGCCGGCGTTCCCAAAGCCTGGTCGGCAATATCGACATCCCCTCAACGGTCCTGGACATCGCGGGTTCCGATCACCGAATGGGCGTTTCGCTTTCCCTGCTCGAGCAGTCCCAAAAAGAGCCTGCGTATGCACGAATCGTCAATTTCAGCGAGTTCTGCGACTCCTGCAAGATCGTCGAGAACCGCTTCTACCGATATGCCTACTATCCCTTCACGAGCCAGGCACAGTTATTTGACAAGGTCAATGACCCGGACGAACTGAATAATCTCGCAGGCCAGGGTAAATTTGCCGCCCTCGAGCAGTACTTCCTAAAGCAGATCATGGATTTCCAGCTCATCGCCAAGGGCATCCGTATCGAGGCCCATGATTTCGTTCCCATTCAGCAACAGGGGCTAAAAGACAAATACCCCCTGTTTGAGAAAGATTTCGTCGCGGCCTACCCGCTGACAAAACATAACATAGAAAACCTCAAAAAGAAGCGTCTCGATTTTCGTTACAACGAATTCATCGAAAAGAATAATTACAATGTAAAGGCTGGGTACTAAGAGAAAGAATCTCAACCAAAGGCATACGGGGTACGTGGCCGCGTATGCCTTTTTTCTAAAATGATACAGTCAAAAAGAGGTAAGAAATGAACAGGTACGGTGTCTATTTATTTGTGCTGCTTTGGCTTTCTGCGTCTTTTATAAATGCGCAGCCAGTCGAATTCTTCGTCGCTCCCGGCGGCGAGGATGCAAACCCCGGAACGATGGCTCGGCCTTTTAAGACGATAACAGGTGCGCAGTTTGCGGTTCGCAGGCAAATTACCAACGGCCTGACCGACGATGTAATCGTTCATATCCTTCCCGGCGAGTATGCCCTAACTGAACCGCTGCTTTTTGACAGCCGCGACACCGGCACGACCGTGCATTCCATAACCTACACCGGCTGGGGCCCCGAAAAGCCCATCATTCACGGCGGGGTCAAAATCTCGGGATTTACCCGCACCCCCGACGGCCTCTGGCAAGCGACAGTCCCGCAGGTTAAGAACGGCTCCCTCTGGTTCCGCTCGCTCTTTAAAGACGGCAAAAGGCTCATTCGCAGCCGCTGGCCCAATGACCGCTGCATCAAGATCAAGTGTCACAGCGAAGACTGGAAGGAATTCGAGCTCAAAGAACCGCTGCCCGAAGGCTATACCGGCAACCCAGCCAGCGAACTGATCATCATCCAGAACTGGTCCTCCAGCCGCAGCCTCGTTGCGGGCTTAAAGGCCGGACGCCTGACCACCCAAACCCCGCACGGACGTCCCCAACACCCCTGGACAAGCGTAAGCATAGGCAAGTCCGCCTGGCTTGAACATGACCGCACCTTCGTGGATATGCCCGGCGAATGGCACCTCGACCCCGAAAGCGGCGTGTTGACCTACATGCCGCATGAGGGCGAAGAGATCGAAAGCAGCGTCTTTATTGCCCCGGTTCTCGAAAAGCTGATCGTGATGAAAGGAACGGAAGAAAAACCCGTTCTTAATGTCCATTTCCAAGGGCTGCAATTCGCATGCAGCCACTGGCCGCTGCCGGAGATCGGCTTTCTCGGCATTCAGGCAGGCTATTATGGGTATGAACGTCACGGTGAGCCGAAGGTGCCCGCTTATTCGCCCCCGGCCATGATCGAATGGCGATACGCACGGGCCTGCGGGATCAAAGACTGTACAATTACCGGAACCGAAGCCTCCGCCATTGGCCTGGGAGCAGGCTGCCGACAGAACCGAATCACCGGATGCCGCCTGGACGATATCGGAATATCAGGTATCCTCATCGGCCATCGCCACGAGCCTGTACCTGACCTTGATAACGACTGGGACACACCCGGCCAGGTGCCCGTGGGCAACATCGTGGAAAACAATTATCTCACCCGCTGCGGAAGCGTCTATTACGACGGTGTCGGGATTTTTACCGCCTTTACCGACGGCACCGTAATTCGCCACAACCTGCTCCACGATATGTCCTATGTCGGCATCAGCGTCGGTTTCAAGTGGAAAGCCCAGCCGACCAGCATGAAAAACTGCATCCTCGAATACAACCGCGTTTATAACGTGATACAGAAAGTCTCGGATGCCGGCGGAATTTACACTCTCGGTTTCCAGCCGGGCACCCGGATTCACGGCAACGTGGTTTACAACATCGAAAAGTCGCCATTCGCAACCCCGACCCTGCATGACTGGGCAAACAATGCCTTCTTCTTCGATGCCGGCAGCAAGGGCTTTGTCATCTCCGAGAATATCGCATTCAATGCCGGCCCACGTCCGGTGCGTTTTAATCGAAATACAAGTATCGGCGGAAATCCCAATGCCGAAGAAGGCATGACCTGGTTCAACAATTACCTGGATACGGACATCGAGGACCCGGCTTTCCCGTGGGATATTGCGGCAAAGGCCGGCCTTACACCTGCATATAAACATCTTCTTGAAAACTGATATCTGGAGCCGCAATGAAAAAGAATACGATTTACCTTGCCCTGTTTCTAATGACAATGTCGTCCTTGCCGCTCTATGCGGAAATGGATACGCCGATTATTCCTGGCGATTTCTTCGTTTCCCCCGAGGGCGACGACGCCAGTCCCGGCACGCTTGAGCAGCCCTTTCAAACCATCACACGCGCACGCGATGCCCTCCGCGAGGTCATCGCCGCCGGCCTGGATGCTGACAAAACCGTCTACATCCGCGGCGGCCGATATAACATTACCCGGCCCATCGAATTTACCCCCGCAGACAGCGGCACCGAGCAGTTTAGTATCACCTACCGCGGCTATCCGGGCGAAAAGGTCATCCTCGACGGCTCCAAAAAGATCACCCGCTGGCGACTCGACAAGGAGCGAAACGCCCTGTATACCGATGTCGCGGATGTCAAGTCCGGCCGCTGGAACTTTACCCGGCTCTACAAGGACGGCAAACCCGTAGAAATCACCCGCCTGCCCGAGCAGGGCTATTTTCGCAAGGAAAAAGCCGTCGATAACACCCACAAGATACAGTATTACGAAGGCGACCTGAACCCGGAGTACGACTACAGCCGTGCCCAGCTCCTGTTCATTCACGACTGGTCAATTTCATTGTCTCCAATCGCCTCGGTCGACAAAAACGAGCGAATCATTACAACCGAATTCGCCGCCGCGTTCGATAAATGGTGGTTTAAACTCGGCCGCTTTCCGCATCAGCCCTATGCCGTTCAAAATGTTCACGGTGTCATTCAGCCCGGCCGCTGGTGCATCGACCGCGGGTCCGGCAAGGTCGTCTACTTCCTCGCCCCGCACGATCAGGGCAAAACCCCGGACTTTTTCGCCCCCTATGCAAAGCATTTACTGGTCATCAAGGGCGATCCCGAAACAGATACCTATGTCCGGAACCTCCATTTCCAGGATATGGAACTGGCCTACACCAACTGGATGCCCCCGGGCAATCACTTCCTCGAAGCCCAGGCAAACTTTTACGTCTCCCAAAAGGTCGATGAGATCGAAGTCGAAGACAAAGAAACATCCAATGCCGAGGTTTGGAAAAGAATACCCGCGGCAATAGAATTTACGGCCTGTAAGAACTGCGGCCTCGAGAGAGTCAAACTCTCCGATCTTTCCCAGGCCGGCGTTTCACTAGGCAGGCAGTGTTACAACAATACAATCAATTCCTGTCATTTCGTCAATATCGCCGGCAATGGAATCATGGTCGGTGAAGGTGAGAACAATCGCTTGATAGGAGGCCGGCCATGGTGGAAACAGTCACCCCGGCAAGCCTCGGCCCAAAACCGCATCACGAACAATCTTATTGAGAAATGCGGCCAGGTCTATTTGGGGGCTGTCGGAATCTGGATGGGACTGTCCAGCGACAACCTGGTTGCCCACAACCTCATCAGGGACCTTCCCTACTCCGGGGTCTCAAGCGGATGGCTGTGGTCAACCAAAGTCTCGCCCTGTAAAGGCAATGTCATCGAATACAACCATGTGTACAATGTTCTGGAATTGCTCAATGACGGCGGTGCCTTTTATTTTCTCGGCAGGCAGGATGGAGCCGTTTGCCGGGGCAACCTGATCCATGATATCTCGGAATGTGAGTTTTCGCCCCATCCGCTCAATAACGCCTTCCGGTGGGACTGCGGAGGTTCGGGCGTATTGGTTGAACACAATTTTGTTTATAACATCCAAAATCCTGTCATGCAGTTTAATCGTGAATCCGGTAACAACAGGGTGCAGAAAAATATCTTCATTGCAAGGCCGGGCCAGCGAATCGTCAATTACAGTGCGAATAAGACCCAGCAGGAAAAAGACGCACTCGTTGCGATGGCGAAAGATTATAACAGAATCTGCCGATCCGACCCGCAAAACGCGGAATTCAAAAAGTACCTGAACTATTACAGCGTCAAGACCGGGCCCGAGGTAGATGCACTGGCCTGGCTTGGGCTTTTGGACATGAAAAACCAGGAATAAAACAAGAGGCAGGCAGGTCATATCTCGGCATTGACATAGGAACCACCGCCGCCAGGGCGGTCGTGTTCAGCGAAAAAGGCGCGACGGTTAAGAATTCGTGATAATTCGCAATTACGCCTTCGGAAGCAACACATAGAAACGGCTGCCCGTCCCAACCTCCGATTCCATGCGAAGATGTCCGTTCATCCGGTCCAGGGCACGGATCACGATCGTAAGCCCAAGGCCCTCTCCCCCGGCAGAATCTTTCGGATTCAAACGGTGGAACACCTCGAAAATCTTTTCCTGGTATTCCTTCGCGATCCCGATCCCGTTATCCTCCACGCAGTAAACCGCGTATTCCTCCTCCAGCTTGCCCGAAAGCCGAATCCTGCCCGCACGCGAAGGATCATTATACTTCATCGCGTTATCCACCAGGTTTGAGAAGACCTGGTTGACCAGGGCAAAATCCCCCATGCAGTCCGGCAAATCTTCACATGCGACCTCAATCCCGAGCTCCTTAGCCTTATACTGGAACGTACCGATCACCTGTCCAATCACCTGGTTCATGTCCAGCCGTTCCGTATTCACCGCCACGCTGCCCACCCGCGAAACACGCAAAAGACCGTTAAGCTGCTGGAGCATTTTCTCCGTTCCGCTCGTGATAAACCCGAGCGACTCGGGAATCCTGTCTTCCACGATCTTCTCGATCTGCTGCTGTTGGCCTTTCTCAAGCTCCAGTTTGCGGAAAAAATCGCGAAGCTCGGTACAATCCCGGATCAATTCCCGGCTAAAGCCGACAATATTCACCAGTGGGGTCCGCAGGTCATGCGTCGTCACATACACCATGCTCTGCAGTTCCTTGTTCTTATACATAAGCTGCGCCAGCAGCTTTTCGCGTTCCTGTTCCGCCTGCTTGCGTTCCGTAATATCCTGCCCGAATTCAACCAGTGCCTCCACATTCCCCTCACCATCCAGCACCGGGTACCCCCGAAGCAGCCACCATCGTCCGTCCGGGGTCTGGATTTCGCTCTGTTCGGGTTTCCCGCTTTCTTTCGCCCGCAGCACCGGGCAGTCCTCACAGGGCTGCTCCCGGCAGTGCCAGATCTCATAACAGTGCATCCCGATAAGCTCATCGCTGCTTCTCTCTACCGAATCTCCGGATGCCTTGTTGGCCCACAGGATACGCAAGTCAGTATCATGATACGCCATCATCTCGCTCATGGAATTAAGCAGCAGGTTCTTCTGATGTTCGCTTTGAGCAAGGGCTTCTTCCGCCTTCTTGCGATCAGTGATGTCCTCAAAAATACAGGCAAACTGTCCCTGCGACGGACCAAACGCCGTGACGGTATAATACTTATCCAGTTCTCTCGAATAGTCCTCAAACGAGATCGCCTCGCCCGTCAGGGCGACATGCCCGTATTTCTCAATCCACGACTTCTCAGTACCCGGCAGGATTTCCAGAATCCTTTTGCCGATCAGGTCCTCCTTCTTCAGGCCCGTCAGCCTCTCAAAAGCGGGATTAACTGCCAAAAACCGGTAATCCACCGGCATGCCGTTCTCATCACAAATGATTTCATGCAGCGCAAATCCGTCAATCATTTCCCGGAAAAGGATCTCATAATTTTGCTGGGCCCGGCGGTATTCCGTAATGTCTTTACTGATCGAGAGAACGGATTGAATCCTGCCTTCCGCATCCCGCTCTGCGACCAGCCGCCAGTTCAGGATAAAAATCTGATTGTCGATTCCCTGGTAAGTAAATTCCGTTTCATACATCTCCCCGCTGTCATAGACCTTTCGGATTGCCTCTTCCCAGAACGTGCACATTTCCTCCGGAAATCCAAGCTCACGGTGCGTCTTGCCCAGAAACTGCTCCGCTTTCATATCAACTACATCACTTACATTCTCCGACACAAACAAATGCCGTCCGTCCCGGTCAAACCGCATCACGATATCCGGCAGCCCCTGGACCAGCGCCCGGTACATCGCTTCGCTTTCAGCAAGCTGCTGCTGCATTGTAACGTAAGGCGTGACATCCGTCATTACAGCATAGTAACCGTTGGGGCTGCCGTCTTCGGAAAAAACCGGGATCAGCGTGGCATCAATATCCTGCAATCCTCCCAGGGAGTAATCATTGTGTTCATGGAATGTAACATATTTACCCTCCAGTGCCTCCCGGATATACGGCAGGCCGCGTTCAAAAACACTCTCCCCGAGAATCTCCGAAATTTTCCTCCCGACCATCTCTTCTTCGGTTAACCCGAACTTCTCCTGGTACGTACGGTTCACAAAACGATAACAAAGGTCCTTGTCCGTGTAAGACACAAGCTGCGGCAGCGAATTGACGATATCCTTAAACCGCTTTTCGCTTTCCTCCAACTGCTGCTGATAACGTTTCTCTTCCGTAATATCCTTGAACACACAATACGTCTGCCGGAAACGCCCGTCCGGATGATACCCGATACGTGCTTCGAATGACACATCGACAAAATGTCCATCCTTGTGTTTCATTTTGTGTTCTATATTGCTGACAAGACCTTTTTGTTTTAGAATCGGAAAGTTTTTGTGAAAGTTTGAAACCGTATCCGGATGCAGAAACTCGCTGAAATTCCTGCCAATTACCTCATTCCTTGCATATCCAAGCGTCTTGAGCCACATCGGGTTCACATCAAGTACATTTCCCTGTTCATCCAGCGACTGATAAGCCAGCGGGGCATTCTCATACATCGCCCGGTATTTCTCCTCATTGATCCGCAACTGCTCCTGAATTTGTTTTTCCTCGGTAATATCGATATGCGAACCCAGCATACGAACCGGGGTGCCGTTATCGTCCTGCAATACCGAAGCCTGCGCACGAATCCAACGGTAACTGCCGTCTTTGTGCCGGAACCGAAACTCCACGGAATAATCCTGCTGAATTTCACGGATACAGTCCTGTACTCTTTCAAGGGTTCCCGGCAGGTCGTCGGGATGAACCCGGCTTCTCCATTCCTCGTAACTGTTACCGATTTCGTGGTCTTCATAGCCGATCTGCTCTTTCCATTCGTCGGAATACTCCACCTTATTGGTCTGCAAATCCCAGTTCCACAGCCCTACACGTCCGCCCTTGATCGCCTCATTCTGTTTGTATTTGGCATCTTCCAGCTCGATTTGGGCCCGCTTTCGCTGAATCACATTGATCCAGAGGTACAAAATAATCAGCATCTGAACACAAACCAGCAGCGTAATGCCAAGCAGGGTATTGCGGTACCTGTAGAAAAAAGTCTCCGGCTCACCCAGCAAAATAAAATCCACCGGCAACTGCGACTGGCTGATCTTGTGACGCTTAAGCCCTTCATAATTAAATATCGCGACATTCGGGCTCTCTTCGAGTATCTCAATCTCGCTCGCAGCCGTGCCTCGAAGAATTTCAATCGCCATCTCCGTGGCTTTCTCGCCCTGAATCTGCCCGCTGACCGTCACACCGCCCAGCAAACCCTTCTTGACCTTATCTTCCCAGAACGTATAAACCGGCAGCTTTGTATTGCCCAAAACCAGTTCAATCCCCTCGTCGAGCGTATATACCTTGCCGTGAGAATCCCGGTACAGGTCAAAAAACAGGATGATCGTATGTTCCGACAATTGCGACAGTGCCTCAGGCAGCTCATCTTCCCCAAGCCCAACAAAGTCGATAAACTTCACCCTGTTAGTAAACTTCGGCTTTATCTCCTCCAGCCGCCTTCGATTCGCCTCATCTGTCGGGGTCACATCACTGATCGAGGCGATATACTTCGTACCCGGGTGCAGCTTCAATGCAAGCGCAATCGTACCCTCAATATCCACATCCTCGACCACTCCCGTCACCTGCTCATGCCCGGCCAGCAGCGATTCTTCAAAATAATTCTCTCCGCAAAAAACCACCGGCACACCCGCAAACAGTTCCTCCCGGTTGGCCAGCACAAAATCCAGCGCGTTGTTATCCGATGTAAGAATCACATCAAAATCAACACCGGCATACTTGGACCGGTATAGCTCCCTCAAAAGCGGAAAAACCGTTTCCGGGGCATGTACCTTGGTATCCATATATTCAATCAAGAATTCCGCTTCAATATTCTCCTTTTCAAAGGCTTGGTTTATCCCTTCCTGAACACTGTCAGTCCATTCAAAACCGTGTGAATACGAGTGCAGAATCAAAACCTTTGCAGTGTCTGCTTTTTCGTTTGCGTAAACCGGGAGTGAGAAAATGGATGTGAAAATGAGGATAATGCACAAAAAGTATACTGCTCGAAGCCGTTTCATTCACAACTCCCTTTGTCAATGCCCATCGCCGCCTGGCTGGCTTTTCTGATTATAAGCAATTACCAGCCTGATAGCATTATTTTTTATGCTTTTCTGCAAAACTCCAGGGCAAAGTCCTGTATGTCCCGGAAAATTGGTAGCTAAACTTTGTGCAATTATATAAAAATTTGCGCAGATTACCAGCTCTTTTAAAAAAACCGACAAAATCCTCCCGGAAATGAGCATAAAAAAACGGGGCCGAAAACGCCCGGCCCCGTTTCGCAAACGAATGATTACTCAATCAATTGTGTACTTCATTGAGCTCGAAAATTGCCAATCGCTTCCGAAGTTCTCAGGTACCGGTTATAAATTCGCAGCAGGCCCAGCTTGCTCTTCTGCTTTGGCAGAATTTGCAGTTCCTTACTTCCGTTTACATCATAAATATCCCCGCAAAAACGTCCCCAGCCAAACTGCCTCTCTTCCCCGCCGTCACAGAATTGACCATCGACAATAAAGGAGATAATCTTCGGCCCGCCGTCGACAACAATCACAATATGATGCTTCTGACCAGCCGACAATACCTCCGGCCCGCAATCCCAATGGCTCTCACAGCGGCCGTCATTAAGGATAAGCTTTATCGTTTCACTTCCGCCGGTAACCACCGCGAAACCCTTGCCGGTCTTGTCACGGTTATCCAAAATCACCTGCCCGCTTTCCAGCGTATCAAGCTGAATTTGCATCTCAATTGTAAACCCGGCCCGCAGATCCTTCGTGCCGTAATCAGCGAGCGTAAGATCACGATCAGTAAACGCCGGCAGCTCCGGCATTTCCACCTTACCGGGGATCGAACCACCCAAAAGCTCAAGAAGAATTCCATCTTTGGCAACCTCGCAAATCTCGAACTGGTTCCACAGGTCTTCGAGCATTTGCTTGTCCAGCTTATGCACCCGCGCGATATCCTTCTGCGTTTCGGTGAGGTAGACTTCACCATCCTCTTCCACCAGGTCCGGGTAGCTCATGCGAATCCGCGGATCATCGTCATAAATGACAATCTCCGGCTGGGTCCATTGTATGATTTTTCCATCCGGTGAGTCCGCCTCAATCCCGCCGCACAGCCAAACCGGGTTGCGGTCCTCATAAGGTCCGCCGCCGGAGGGGGTGTCCATGTCGCGGATAAAATGCCCGCCGTGGTTGTGGAACCAGTACAGGAATTTCCCATTTTCACATTTCCATGCAAAATTCGCCGCCCGAGGGTGCTTCATCTTCCGGCCGTCGGCGAATTTCTTGTATTCCGGCTCACTCCAGGTGTGCCCGCCGTCACGGCTGTAGCTGATACACGGATACCCGTCAATCGTGCGGTACACACAGTAAAACGAACCGTCACTGAGTACGCTGAAGCTGTGCTCACCGGCAACCGGTCCGCCGCCCGGAGGCGTACGCAGGCCGATATCCCCGTCCGGCAGGGTTTCCCATTCTATCTTTTCCGGATCGGTTTCAGTATGGATATTTTTGCTCTTGAGCAGTACACCCTCATTGCTTGTGAAAAATCCCTTGCCGAAACCGCCGACCTTGTGCAGCGGCACAAAACCGCATCCATCGTGCGAAAACGCCTTGCCGACGTTCCAGAAAAACCGTACTTTGCCCTGGTAGGGGTTATTGCGGTCAATCTCAAATTCGCGAACATCAATTGGATAGCGGTCCTTAGACCACGTCCGGCCGTGGTCATCGGAGTATTTGAACACGAAATAGCCCAGCGAATCCACGCGTTTGCAAAATCCGCCCTCATACGGAGGATCGTCCGCGATGACTTCACGCATATTGTCGGTATTGTGGTTATAGAAGCAGTAAATCCGCCCGGACTTGGCTTTGAGCATAACCGCGTAGGAGTTTTCAGGGCCGCCTACAGGCTCGATAAATACCGGCTGGGACCAGGTTTGGCCCTTATCAGTACTGCGCATCGTGGTCACACACTGGCCGGGTGCGCCCTCATGCCCGGTGCCGGTGGTTACGCAGCACAGCCACGCGCCATCGTCGGTTTTTACGATAAACGGCTGGTCGGAATAGCTTACGGTGGGAATTTCCCAGCCGCAGGTGATGTGTCTTGGATCGGGTGTCATTTTGTAAGTACCTTTCATTACAGGGTTTATTGGTTGATTCTTCGTATATTCAGTCCTTGTCCTTTCCGGACATATTTAGGCGGCATTCCGAATGCCTCGCGGAAACACCGCGTAAAATACGAGGTACTCGAAAAGCCGGTGTTGTAGGCAACGGCCTTAATCGGGACATTCGGCTGGGCCTGAAGTTGTTTTAACGCATGATCGAGGCGGATGCGCATCAGGGCCTGGTTGATGGTTTCGCTGTATTTTTCCTTGAAGATTCGGTTGGCATGGCGGGCACTTAACCCTATGTGCAGCATGATGTTATGCAAATTGATGGGGTGCATGTAATTGGTTTCGAGAAAGTGCATGATGTTGTCGGCTGCTTCGCGGGACCGCTCGCGGGGGACCTTGATCAGGCTGCGGTTAACTGTATTCCAGCCAATGGTTTGCAGTTCATTTTCGAGCAGGTCAATCATCCATAATTCGATCAGATTTGCGATTTTTTCCGTAGACCACGGCATGGAAGAATTGACCAAAAACGCGTCAAAAACCTGTGAAATGCAGTTTACAGCACTGGGAGAGTGGATGACTGGATTGTGGATAGAGTATTCTGTTAATTTCTGGATAAATTGTCCGGCTTCACGTCCTGATATTTCAATAATCGCGCCGAGGATCGAGCCGGTCTCCGTGCAGTGCCAGGTGTGGGGCATGTGCGGGGGGATCAGCAGGCCGTCGCCGGGTGCGAGGGTGATTCGGGTGTTCTGGAGGTCAAATGTAAAGTCGCCGTCGAGGATGAATTCGAGCTGAAGCTCGGGGTGCTGGTGGATTCCAGGATCGATGGTTTTGTCGTAAATACCGGGCCCTACATGCAGAAAAACGCATTGGAAGGCGATGTCGGCGGTTTTGAGAGGGCGCAAAAGCCGCTGGGCCGCCGAGAGTGAGTTGTTCATTTCCCGCACTCGGATCGGATTTTTCAGGAAATCAAGTTCCTCAAGTGTGTTGTTTCTTACGTTATCCATCCCGGGAGGATTTATATAAAAATCGCATAACTGTACCCACTAATTATTATAGAACGGTTAGGATGTATTAAAAGGGTTTTATAGTGACATGTCTAGAAAATAATACAAATGTCCGAAATGTGCCCCTGTTTGCCGCGTCGGAGGATAGAGGGGGGTATCCTGGTATGCGGGGTCCAGTATTGTGAAGCTGGGCAAAGGCAGCGTCATTAATTCATACGCTTGTATGAATTTTGACATACAAATGTTTCATACAAACGTTTAATACATTTGTATTAAATTTGGGCTTTAGCTACATTTTTGTAGTGGTATTTGGCGTGTATACATCTTTGTAGAATCGAATCGTACAAGTGTACGAATTCTATGGTACAAATGTATGATACGTTTGTATCATACAAATGTACTAATTTTGAGGTTTGGCTACATTATTGTAGGAAGATAAGGCATTTCTACGATTGCGTGGTTTTTGAATATTCTCGCACAAAGACACAGAGACGCAAAGGTTTTCGCCTTCGGCGAATTTAGTATTCAACCGCGAAAGGTGCGAAACTGCCTTCAGGCAGATAAATATTTAGATTGCACACAGGCAAGGACAACACATGGAACTCGATTTTATAAGAAACGCTGATGACGCAGATT
>CAYVUI010000075.1:0-5386 GCA_964454745.1 uncultured Pirellulales bacterium
GGAATGAAAGGAGTCTGATACCTGCAGGGAACTTCTCTTCCTGTTCTTCATGAGCTTCATGGTAAAAAAATACTCACCATGAAGGAATTGAAGTTCTTGAAGGTTATAATTGCTTTTATCTACGTGACTGTAAAATAAAACAGCATAAAATTATTTTGATGGGATCATAAAGACATGGAAAAGGCCACGAAGGTCCTCATATTTTTCTATTGTATTGCTGCAATTCTGTTGATAGGTATGTTGTATGCGGCTTTTGGGGCATATAAACAACACATCACACATAATGAATGTAAATGTATAAATAACGCTACGATTGTTCGGGGTGAAATTACAAGTGAGATAGAGGGTTCTTCACTTAAAAATACAAAAAGGTATAAATATTGTGCGAAGATAAACTTTGAATATAAAATAGGAAACAAGATATATGTGAGTGACCGTTATTCTGTCAGTGGGCTTACAAGAACATTTTATAAAAAAGCAGAGGCTCAAGAGTTTTTAAAGAAGTATCCTATTGGAAAGAAAATGAAGGCATACTATCATCCGAGTTCGCCACAGGAAGCTTTTCTTATAAATGAACTTGAGTTTGATTTTTGCACATATATCCTTCTTTTCAATACATTTTCTTTTTTAATTGTAGGGTTTTGTTTTCTTGTTGAGCAGGATATGGACAAGGGGTTTGGCTTTATAAAACGTACAGGATTATGTGTATGGTGGTTCTTAGTAGGTTTTTTGTGCTTTGGTTACTATTTTATTTACGCCCAAAGCATTGCCACTGGGGTTGTTTATGCTTCTGTTGTATATGGGATATTGGGTTGCGTTGGAGCCTACTTATTGTTTTCGTCCCCGATGTTTGCAAATTCAAAGGAAGCCAAGAACATCTATGAACTTAGAGAGAATTAAATGAGACGGGCTTACTCTGTAATAGGGATAAAAAAAGTTCCTGACCATAAAAATCCCTTTCTTTACTTATCATAATACTGGTAGTGATATTTCGTCAAGAAAGTTCTTCTCTCTATAATTATTGGGCTTTTTGAGCTTTTAACAGCGTTAAATGGAGCCATTTTTTGGGTTAGGCTACTGAACAAACGGGGGTTCGCCCTGGATTTCGGCAATAATGTCCAGTGCCTTTTGCACGTTATCCTTTTCGCCCCGGAAGACGAGCCGTACCGAACCTTCCGCCCCGCCGATTCCGCCGGCGGCCTGATGGAATGCCTCCACATCTGCGAGGGCCTTTAGGGCCTCGATCTCGGTAAAAATGTCGCCGTTTAGCAGGAACATGGAGTAGACGGTGTTTAGCTGTTCAGCCGGTTCCTGCGACATGTTGACGATATCGACTATGTCGCCTGCGATTTGCTTTTCGAGCCCGACGGGGATGATCAGGTGCGCCTTGCGGGCGACACTGTAAGGAAAGACCGTGCCCGTGGTCCCGGCCGAGCGGCTGCCGATCAGCACACCGGCGAGTTTTTTGTTATAGTCGAGCGCGTTGGCGCCCTTGAGTACGACATCGCCGGGTTCGAGCTTTTCGACGGCCTGATCGAGTGTCATCTCTTTTTCCCATTTGCCGTTTACAAAAATGATCTCGCCGATCCCGGCGCCGGCCTCGAGTTTTTTGCCGCCCTTTTCCGGGTACACCCTGCCAAGCAGGAAGGAAGCATTGTCGATTTTCTGGCCGGTCAATTCTTCGGCGACATACACGTTCGTCGTGCCCTTGCAGATGATGACCATGCCTTCGTTCATCGCATTTTTGACCTTGTCCGATTCGGCGATGCCCCTGGCGATGAGCCTCTTGCTCTCGGCCACGGTCAAAACCGCCTGCGCCTGGAAAACTTTTCCCTTGCCGGGCCAGAAATTAACCGCCCCCGCTACTGCCATTGTAAGTGTAAGCAAAGCTATCCCTTTCATCGTTTCCTTTCCTTTATCCCTTTTAATATCTTCAACGTGCGTAACCCTGTTTATATCATTTCACCGTGCGGATGTAAAGGTCACGGTTGGAAAAACCGGCAAATGTATGTCGTGAATGTGAGCAATGTGTGATATTTGTTTTCGCGGGCGGGTTTTGGTAGAATGAGGTCATGATACAGTTTTTCAGAACGAAAAAGTGCCCGCGCTGCCGGGAGATCGAAGAAGCGATCCGGGATTTGTGCCTTGCCCATGAGGTTGTGATTGTGGATGAGGGTAGGGATTTACCGGAATCGGTGCCGGCGGGGACGAAACCGCCCTTTTTGATCGACAATGGCGAGTTGATCGTCGGCAGCGGGAAGATTACCGAGCATTTGTCAGAACTGGAGGCATTTAAGGAGCTGTGGTACAAGTTCCAGTCCGATGCGTGTTATTGCGATGACTCCGGCGAGGCAGAGTGATCCTCATGCGGGGGATTCGGTTCCGTCAAATTTTCAGCTTGAGGTGTTGGTTCTTCAGGGGCGATGAGTTTTGCCCGGCGGTACTTTTCGCGCAGGTAGAGCAGGATGATGCCCGGTCCAAAGGCCCAGATCAAGACCGTTCCAGCCAGGATCAGCGTCGTATAACTGCCGCGGCAGCAGTAGCAATCCCGCTGGCGAGCCGCCCAGACGTGCACGGGCACAGCGATCATCACTTCTAAAATGCTGCCGGCGATCAGCCCGCGGATCATTTTGCCAAGCTGGGTATAGCGGTCGCCCTGCCGCCAGTAGATGAAGAAGATCCACGACCAGGCGATCCAGAGGACGAACATGGTGCCGTACAGAATGGAGTACTTCGCGGCGTTGCTGTCCATTCCCATAAAGGCCTCCCACCAGTTGGGCAGTTCCATAATCAGCGAGATCGCACCGATGGTCAGCAGCGTAGACATCAACCCCGCGGAGATCACGCTGGAACGCAGGGGGCGGCCCTCCTGGGTCAGTTTGGCCTTCCAGCCCTTGGCCGGCCGCAGAAAGGCCCACTGGAGCAATAAAAAGATGCCCGCGATCAGTACGAAATTAATGAGGTAGCCCCCGGTCATTTTAAAGGCGTCTACTCCCGGGATGATCAGCGGGGTTCCAAGCAGACCGGCGGGATCGATACCGAATATTTCGAGATCCTCAAACAGCGGCAGCAGGGTCCAGGTCAGGCCCGTGATGGTAAAAAGCAGGCCGAGGATCAGTAATACATGGCGGAATCGATAGGCTTTGCTTTGTGCGGATGTCATAAATGCCCCCTTTCTTTTAAACCAACCGACGATTTTACAGTATAGTAACCGGCAAAGCGAGGTTATTTTCATCCAGCGGCAGAGCCTTGGAAGTCATGGAAATCACCGCACCTTTTCCGATGGGCTGTTTCAGTTTTTCGAGGACGGAAAAGTGCTTTATCCAGTCTTTTGCCGGGGATCCGCTTTTCTTGATTTCAACGGGGTAGAGTGTCTGGTTTTGTTCAAAGAGCAGGTCAATCTCTTTTTTGTCTTTGTCGCGGTAATAATACATCAGCGGCTCACGGCCTGCGTGCCAGTGGCTTTTGAGGATTTCGTTGAATACATAGGTTTCAAAGATCGCCCCGGCCATAGCGCCGGCTTCGAGGGTCTGGGGGCTTTCCCACTGGGTCAAATAGCTGCACAGGCCTGTATCGAGAAAATACAGTTTGGGTGTTTTAATCGCACGTTTGGTCCGGTTCGTCGAGTAAGGCTGCAGCAGGAAGACCTGAAAGCTCGCCTGGAGGATAGAGAGCCATTTTTTTGCTGTCGGAATACTGATGTCGGTATCCCTTGCCAGGTCCGAGAGGTTCAGCATCTGGGCGGTGCGGGCGGCGCACGCGCGTATAAATCTCAGGAAGTCATTTTCATCACCAACCTGGGCCAGGTCGCGTACATCCCGCTGGAGATAGGTCTGGAGGTAGGAACTGTAGTACAGATCACGGTTTTTGGCTTGGCCGGCAATCAGGGCGGGGAAGCTGCCCAGCCAGATACGCTCGAATACGGCTTGCAGGTTTGGGGGCAGGGCCAGCGGCATTCTGGATTCCAAAGCTTCATCTTGCGGCAGGAACGGATTGGCCTCGATTGCGAAACGTTCGCATTCCCTCTGAGAAAAGCCTAGCATATTCAGGATGCCCACGCGGCCGGCGAGCGTTTCGGAGATGCCCTTCATCATCAGGAACTGCTGGGAGCCGGTCAGCCAGTATTCGCCTGTTTTGCCGGACTGGTCAACGGCCATTTTAATATATGGCATCAGGTTGGGGGCGTACTGGATCTCGTCGATCAGTAAAGGCGGCTGGTATCGGTTCATGAACAGTTCAGGGTCGTCATTGGCCAGCGAGCGGGTTGCGGGGTCGTCAAGGGTGACGTATTTGCGGGATTGTTCGCAGATATGGCGAAGAAATGTTGTTTTTCCGACCTGCCTGGGGCCTGTAAGTAATAGTACAGGGAATTGCAATGAGGCTTCGACCCAGACGGTTTTTAAGGTTCTCTCGTAGTACATTTCATTGTTTCGACTAATTTAAACTTGGGCTTTAGAATAGTCGGAATATGCAGGTTTTGTCAAGAAAAAAGTCCGACTATTTTAAAGTTTGGATTTAGATTAGTCGGGTTTTGGTGATAAAGGGAAAATGTGCAGTTCTGGTGAATTTCGGCTGGGTGGAGAGTATTGCATTTGTGTCCTACTGTGACAGAAATACAAAGCGGGGGGTAAGTGCGTGTATTCAAAGGGGTTGAGTGAGATAATCCGCCTGGGGGTGTGACAAAAGTACAATGTGCCGGCCCGGGGCGATATTGAGACTGTTGGAAAAAAGCGCACCTGTAAGTGCTTGCATAATAAGCAATTATAAAAATTATAAATTTATCGGACGCCCTGGCACGCGGATTGTTTATGTATACCGGTGTTAAGCAATTGAGAAAAAAGCAAAAAACAGACAGCAAGGCAGACAGAGATGATCGTTGACAAAATAAGAATTATGGCGGTGGGTTTGGCGGACAAGAGTGAGATCTTGCGTCGGCTGCCGGTGGAGGTTTTTGAGGCGTCGAGTGCTGGTGACGCGCTTAAGGTGCTCCGCGGTCAGGTGATTGAGATGCTTGTCAGCCGGTGGGATCTTCCGGATATGCCGGACGGCGGTTTCCTGGACAGGTATGTCCGCCTGGGTACGGGCAAGCCGACGGCGGCTTTTGTGGACCCGGCCCGTCCGGAGCAGGAAACGAAGGCTCGGCTGATGCGTGTGAGCCTGGTGCTGCCGGAAGATACCGATGAAGACCTGTTTTACGATGAAATTATGATGCTGCTGGGTGATCGGTACGGGATCGAGGTTTTTCGGCGAGAGTATGAAAAACTCCTGGCCGAGCAGGGACCGGCAGCGGAAGTGGTCAGCGGTTGTTCTTTATAAGTGAATAGCTCGATGGGATTGAAAGAGCTAACAATCTTCTTCTCATCTTCTCCAATAAGCTGGGTTTGTC